>JAGCPK010000065.1 GCA_017965725.1 Prevotella sp. | reverse complement strand
GGGAACAGGGCTCCCAGCACACCGAATCCGATGAAAATGAAGGGGAAGAACACGTTCTGGATATCACCGGGAATACAGTGGTTGGCTGCAATCGTCGTCAGTTCGAAGGTGTAGGAACCACTGTAGATGCCGTTGTAGAAATAGATACCCAGCAGACCGAGGATCAAGAGGGCCGAGCCTCCCATCAGCATCAGGGTCAGTTTCATGGCGGAGTACTCCTTATGACCAGAGCCCCAGACACCAATCAAAAGATACATCGGAATCAGGGCCACCTCGTAGAACATGAACATCGTGAAGAGGTCGGTAGAGATGAAGAAGCCGAACACACCCGTAGAGAGCAGGGTGAACCAAAGGAAATACTCCTTGGTGAGGGGTTTCAACTGCCAGGAGGCAAAGGTACCGGTGAACACGATGATGCTCGACAGGAGCAGCATCACGACGGAGATACCATCGACACCGACGCTATAAGCGATATTCAGGGGCTTGAACCAGGGCACACTATAGGTGAGCAACATCTCAGCCGTATTACCTGCCGCACGCTCCTGAACA
Organism: Prevotella sp.; assembly: GCA_017965725.1. GTDB lineage: Bacteria > Bacteroidota > Bacteroidia > Bacteroidales > Bacteroidaceae > Prevotella. The sequence goes on along the minus strand of JAGCPK010000065.1, from coordinate 50,363 downwards.
AAATAGATGGTCAACCAGATAGAGAGGGCCAGCAGACACGAAGCACCTGTCACCATCACACCACGCACCTGATTGAGATTCTTGGCAAGCCACAATCCCAACAGCATCAGGGCGGGAATTATTACGAAAACACTTAATATACTCATATCTTTAGATGCATAAAAGGATTAACGTTAAAGCAACAGAACCCGTGAGGAACCAGACGGCATACTGACGGACATCACCACTCTGCCAACTGCGGATAGACTCACCGGCCTCGTTGGCACCCCAAGCCATGAAGTTGAACGTACCATCGACAATGTGACGGTCGAACCAGGCAATGGGTGTTGAGATGCAACGGAAGATGATACGATGCGTGACATACTGCCAAATCTCGTCCTGATAGAAACGCTTGTAGGCTGCACGATGCAGTTTGGGGAACTGCTTGTACAGACGATCAGCGATTGGCTGGCTCTCACCTTTATATATATAGGTGGCGAGACAGATGCTCAGGATGGCAATAACCGTACTCGTAGTGGCAATCGCCGTGTCGAAGTGGATGGTGTAGTCGGTACCTTCTGCAGAGACATAACTGCCGAAAGAACCACCCCAACCGAGGAAACCACCAAGTGTGGAGTAGATACCCACACCAACGGTAATCACACAGAGCACAATCAGAGGAATGGTCATCGTTAGCGGAGCCTCGTGGGGCGTGTGGTGCTCGTGGGCCTCTACGTTTTCTGTTCCATAGAAGATACCGTAGTACAGACGGAACATGTAGAAGGCCGTCATGGCGGCAATACCCGTCATGATCCATCCCACCACAGGACTGTAGGCAAAGCAGGCTGTGATAATCTCATCCTTCGAACTGAAGCCCGAGAAGAACGGAATACCAGCAATGGCGAAACAGGAGATGAGGAACGTGATGTTGGTTATCGGCATATACTTGCGCAGACCGCCCATCATGGACATCTCGTTGCTGTGGACGGCGTGGATGATACATCCGGCACCGAGGAACAGACAAGCCTTGAACATAGCGTGGGTGAACAGGTGGAACATACCAGCCATGTAACCCAACTGAGCATGGTTGTCGAACACCCCATGATGACCGGGCAGACAGACACCCAGTGCCACCATCATAAAGGCAATCTGAGAGATGGTTGAGAAGGCAAGCACACGCTTGATGTCGCTCTGGGCACAAGCCACAGCCGCAGCATAGAAAGCGGTGAACACACCCACCCAGACCACTATCGACATAGCCTCAGGCGCATACTGAATCCACAGAGGGAACATACGGGCAATCTGGAACACACCAGCCACCACCATCGTAGCGGCGTGGATGAGTGCAGATACAGGGGTTGGACCCTCCATGGCATCCGGCAACCAAATATGCAACGGGAACATGGCAGACTTACCGGCACCACCGATGAACATCAGTACCAGTGCAGTAGGAATGATAAAGCCACCGGCAGCAACGGCCTTGGCAACGTTACCCTCGATGAATGGCGTTGTCCCCTGCCCCATCACGATATCACCAGCGAATGAGAAACTGAACGAATCGACGAAGTAGCCGAAGGTCAGGATACCAACGAGGAAGAACATATCGGCAAAGCGGGTCACGATGAATGCCTTCTTAGAAGCAGCAATGGCAGGCTTCAAAGGATAGTAGAATCCAATGAGCAGATAGGACGAGACACCTACGAGTTCCCAGAACATATACATCTGGAAAATGTTGGTGGCCAGTACCAAACCCAGCATCGACATCGTGAAGAGACTCAGGAAAGCGTAGTAACGCTGGAAGCCCTTCTCACCGTGCATATAGCCGAATGAGTAGATATGAACCATCAGTGACACCGTCGAGATCACAATCAACATGACCACACTGATGGGATCCAACAGGATACCGAGGTCGAAGTGCAGATTGCCCAAGGGCAACCACGTGAAATTATACGGAACAAACGTCTGATACACCCCGTTCACACGATCCATTCCAAAATACTGGAAAGCGCAGAGATAAGAGAGTAACGTGACAATGCCCAACGAACAGGTGCCGATGAGTCCGGCCACCTTGTGCTGCATCTTCATGCCAGCCAGTCCAAGAATGATGAACGACAGCAGCGGCAGAAGCATGATAAATATCGTGTAACTAAACATAATCCTTACCGTTTTTATCGTTTCATATTCTGGATGGCATCAACGCTGTCGCTCTTGAACTTGCGATAGACATTGATGATAATAGCGATGGCCACAGCACTTTCAGCAGCGGCAACACCAATCACAAAGAGGGTCATAAACATACCTTCCATCCCGTTGGGATAGAGCAGACGGTTGATGGCGGCAAAGTTGATGTCAACGGCATTGAGCACCAACTCGACAGAGATGAGCATGGCGATCAGGTTGCGACGAGTCACAAAACCATAGACACCGATAAAGAACAACAGGGCACTGAGTGCGAAATAACATTCAACTGGTATCATACGTCTTTCTCCTCCTTTCTTGCTACAACCAAGCCTCCGATGATACATGCCAGCAGGAATACTGAAATGAACTCGAAGGGCAGTACATACTGATACTTACCGGAACCAACCAGTGCCATACCGATTTCCTTCATCGGCACCTCTACACCGGCAATCTCCTGAGTGATGAAACCTGTCTTCAGCAGAATCAGGGAAACGACTACCAGTCCGGCCAAGGCAGCCAGACCGCCAGCAATCATCTTACTGGATTTCACTCGCTCCTCCAGTCCCTGAAGGGTACGCTTGCTCACCAACTGGATGGCAAACACATAGATCATCGTAACGCCTCCGGCATATACTGAGATCTGAGCAGCGCCCAGGAAGGTGTAGTCAAGCAAGAAATAAATGCCTGCTACGCCAAAGAGCACGAACAACATGAATGTTGCGGCTCGCATAATCTTCGTCGTGGTGACACACATCAGCGCGGAACCGATGATGAACACCGCGAGAATGATAAACATTATTGTATTACCCATAGCGCGTTACTTCGTTTTAGTGTTAAACTTACCGACTTCCCACTCAGCACCGCCTTCGATGAGGTTTGGCAGCGAACCGCCAGCGTAAACCTCCTCGTTAAGATGGAGCACCAATTTAGAGCGGTCGAACACGGCATTCTCGAAATCATTCGTAAACTCGATGGCATCGAAGTTGCAGGCGTTCGTACAGAGTTGGCAGAACATACAGTCACCCAGGTCATACGAATAATCGTCAAGCACCTTCTTTTTCTTGCCCGTCTCAGGATCCTCTGCCATGTGAGCAGTAATCTTGATGGTTCCGTTCGGACAGGCTTTCTCGCACAATGTGCAAGCCGTACACTTGTAACTGCCGTCCTCGTTGCGCTTGAATACCAGGCGACCACGATGACGCTTAGCCACATGGAGTGTAGTCTTGCGGTTCTCGGGATACTGCTCCGTTGACTTGTTGGTGAAGAAGTCCTTGAAGTATTCCTTCCAGGAAGTCTTCATGCCCACAGCCAGCGTCTTCAAGCCGTGCCCGATTTCTCCGAAATATGTTTTGTTATCTTCCATTGCTATACCTTATTTAATATATAGGCCCAGGGCCACAACAACAGTCATAATCACCAGATTGAGCAATGCCAGCGGCATCAGGTACTTCCACTCCAACTTCAGAATCTGGTCGATACGCAGACGGGGGAATGTCCACTTAACCCACATCAGAATCCAAACCAGGAAGAAGGTCTTACCCATAAACCAAACGACACCAGGGATGTAGTTCATCACTGCATCGAAGGCCTCGATTCCGATGTTTACAGGCGCCCAACCACCGAGGAATACAGTAGCGGCGATACCTGCGATGATAAAGAGATTGAGGAACTCTGCGAGGTAGAAGAAACCGAAGCCCATACCAGAATACTCGGTATGATGACCAGCCGTCAACTCACTCTCAGCCTCAGCCATATCGAACGGACCACGATTTGCCTCGGCGTTACCTGCAATCAGGAATACGAAGAAGGCAATCAGCGCAGGAATATGACCTTGGAAAATGAGCCACTTCCAAGGACCTGTCTGTGCCTCGACGATACCGCTAATCTGCATGGTTCCTGTCAGAATGACAGCGGTAATCAGACAGAGACAGAGCGACATCTCGTAAGAAATCATCTGCACAGCACCACGCATAGCAGAAACCACAGAGTACTTGTTGTTAGAACCCCAACCTGCCAGGAAGATACCTACCACGCCAATTGAAGAAACGGCGGTGAGCAGGAACACACCCACGTTGAAGTCGAGCACCGTAGCACCATTGTTCCAAGGCAGGAACGAGAAAGCACCTACAGAGCCGATAATCACCAAGAGCGGAGCCACGAGGTAGAGCAACTTGTCAGCCTTGTCAACGATGAAGATCTCCTTGATGAGCATCTTCAGCACGTCGGCAAACACCTGCAGCAAGCCCCAGTAACCGACTCGCATCGGGCCCAGACGGCACTGGAAGTAGGCACAGACCTTACGCTCCATAAAAATCAGTACAATCGCAATCAGCGCATATCCTATTAGGATAGCAGTACCAACCAAGATGCACTCAATCAATATAGCAAACCAATCAGGACATCCTATTGTAATCCTGAGAAACTGGTCGAACCATTGTGTAAATATAGAAAAGTCGAACATAATTATCTATCAATATCAGGAATTACAACGTCAATAGCAGCACAGGTAGCAATCAGGTCGGCAATCTTCTGACCACGAAGCATCGGGTCGAATGCACCTACCAGCGAAAGACCCATCGGACGCATCTTCATGCGGTATGGGCTCTTATCACCACGAGAGTCGAGATAAACACCGAATTCACCAGCCACACCCTCGACAGAGTAGTACCACTGTCCCTCAGGACATTTGATGATCGGCTTCTGCTTCACATAGAAGTCACCTTCAGGAATGTTGTCTATCAACTGTTCGATGATGTTCAGACTCTGGTACATCTCGTTGATGTGAACCAGATAGCGATCCATCGAATCACAACCAGTCAACGTGCATTGTTCCCACTGTACCTTGTCGTACATGTCGTACGGGTGGTTCTTACGCACATCGTTCTTCCAACCCGAAGCACGTCCAGCAGGACCGGTCACAGCATAGTTGATACAATCCTCGAGACTCATCGGACCACAGTTTTCCAAACGGTTGTGGGTGATGATGTTGTCTCCGAAGATATCCATATACTCCTGGATGGTCGGACGGAGATACTTTATCAGATCCTTGCAGTTCTTGACGAAGTTAGGATCAATATCATCCTGCAGACCACCGATGCGGTAGTAGTTCTGAATCAGACGACCGCCCGTCGTCTCCTCCATGCAGTTGAGCACATGTTCACGGTCACGCATACCGTAAAGCATACCCGTCAGGGCACCCAAATCCTGTGCGACACACGAGGTGTAGAGCAGGTGGGAATCGAGACGCTGAAGTTCATCCATGATCGTACGAATGTACTTGATACGGTCTGTCAATTCCACCTCCAGAGCCTCCTCAATCACACCAACCAAAGCATGGCGATGTTGCATGGCTCCCAGATAGTTAAGACGATCTGTTAAAGCAAGCGTCTGTGGATAAGTCATGCTTTCCCACATCTTCTCAATCGCACGGTGAATATATCCCAGATGTGGATAGATGTGCTTGACTGTCTCACCGTCGAGCACTGTCTGCAGACGAAGCACACCGTGGGTAGCAGGGTGCTGTGGACCGATGTTAATCACATAGTCATCGCTTCCGAACAGTTTGTTCTGCTTCGACTGGAGGTTACCATCCTTGTCGAGATAGAATTCCAAACCATAGTCGGGTTCTATATCGTCCTCGAGCGTGTACTTGTCATCAAACTCCCAGTCTTTACGGAATGGATAGCCTTTGAAGTCACTGCGCAAGAACAGACGACGCATATCAGGATGACCGAGGAACACGATGCCATAGAAGTCATATACCTCACGCTCCAGCAGATCGGCTACGCGCCAGATATTTGAAACAGTAGGTAGATAGGCAACCGTCTGGCCGTCCATCTCGCCCGTGCCATTAGATGACATACCGTCGCCACAAACCTGTGTCTTGGCCATCATCTTCACACTGCAACGCTCGTGAGTCTTGGTATTTTCGAGGATATAGATACATCCCAGTCCTTCGTCGGCACCGAAGTCTTCGCCCACGATGGTCACCAGATAGTCAAAGCCCTTCTGGTTCTTCAAGTTCTGCATCTCAGAGGCAAACTTGTCAAATTCGAATGATAAGAACTCTAACTTCATGCTTTCTCCTCCTCTTTCTTAAGTTCCTCAACAAATTCCTGTGGAACATCCGTTACCACAATCGGCTCTCTGCGATGATCATTGTGTTTCGAGCGGAATGTCAGTTCTTCATTCGATACGCCTAATGCAGCCTCCTCAGCGGTCTGTTTGTGGTTGGCACCGCCGAAGAACTTCTCAATCTTCACCTTACGCTGCAACTGCATCATGCCATACATGATAGCCTCCGGACGTGGGGGACAACCAGGGATAAACACATCTACGGGTACGATTTCCTCGATACCCTTCACCACATGGTAACTCGACTTGAACGGGCCGCCACTGATGGCACAACCACCGACGGCAATCACGTACTTAGGCTCAGCCATCTCGTCATACAGACGCTTCAGGGCTGGAGCCATCTTGTGGGTAATCGTTCCGGCACACATGATCAGGTCGGCCTGACGGGGAGAGTTACGTGTCACTTCAAAACCAAAGCGAGCAAAATCATAACGGGCACAGCCACAGGCCATGAACTCGATACCACAACATGAGGTAGCGAATGTCAAAGACCAGAGAGAGTTGCTTCGGCCCCAGTTAATCAACTGGTCGAGCGAGCCCGTAATCACATTGACGCCACCCTCATGGAGTTCATTAATAATCTTCTCCAACGAGGTATTATCATTCCACTCCTCGTAGGGAATACTCTTGATGTGTGGTTTCCTTACTTCCATTCCAAGTCTCCTTTCCGCCAGGCATACGCCAAGCCTAATACAAGAACTACCAGGAAGAAGCCGATACTCAACAAAGCCATCGCGCCGAACTCCTTCACGACTACTGCCCATGGATATAGAAATACCGTTTCTATATCGAACATGAGGAATAAGATGGCGAAGAGGTAGAATCCCACAGTCATGGGCAGCCACGAACTGCCTCGCGTGGGGATACCACTCTCATACGGCTCACCTTTCACCTTCGCGTAGGACCTTGGTCCTATCAACTTGGCTACGATATAAGCCGCCACCACCAATGTCAAAGCCGTCACCAAGACGGTAATCAACAAAGTAAAGTTCATAAGTTTTTATAATGTTATAACAATATTGTTCTAATTACTAAGCAGTTACCAGCAAAAACGATATACCTTCACAGCTTTCGTGCTGCAAAGGTACAAATAATATTTGTAAATTAGTGGAATAATTATTAATTATTTAATAATAAATGTTAATTCCGTCTATATTTTATTTCACTACTTACGATACATGCTATCCTTACTCAAGCGTTTGGCGACTTGGTAAAAGAGCAAATAACCTTCAAAAAAGCAGTTTTTCTGTATCAACTTACGAAATGATGGAAAAAAAGTGTATCTTTGCAGCAAAATAACAGAACTAATGAATAAGATTACATCGATTACGCTCAAAACACTTGCTGCCATCAGCCTTACGGTGGTGGTCTTGTTGGTGGTTGCTCTCATATTGGTCAACACTAAATCAGTACAGGACAAAGTACTGAAACAAGCAACAGGCCTACTGACAGAAAAACTTGGTACTCGTGTCAGCATAGGCAGTGCCGACATCAGTCTCCTCAGCCAAGACATCAATCTCTATGACATTGAAATAGATGACCTTCAGCAACGCAAAATGTTGCAGGTGAAACAGTTTTCTGTAGATCTGGATTTGTTGAAGTTATTAAAAAAGCGCATTGTCATAGAAAAGGCCGAGATCAGTGGACTCCACGCACTGCTCTTCAGCAAGACTGAAACGGAGCACGCCAACTACCAATTTGTTATCGATGCTTTCAAGAAGCCCAAGAAAGAAAAGAAAGAAGAGGAGGAGCAACAAAAAGAAAAGGAGAAACTGGCATTAGACGTGAGCAAAATAAAACTCAAAGATATCCACGTCAATTACGACCAATACGACATTAAATTACAGGTCGCGTCCTATTCCAAAACTTGGGGAGGTCATCTTAAGATGGAAGCGGACAGTCTGCAGGCATCCTGGACAGCGGAAAAGAAAAAAGGGCCTGTCAACAACCATGCAGTCATCAGACATCTGACGGTAAAACAACAGGACGAAGGCTATATGGCAGACCTGAATGGACTGCGTTTCACCACAGACAACCAGAAACCTCGCAAGAATGCTGACAAGCCCAAACGTGGTTTCTTTGACACAGGCCACCTCAACATTACAGCCGACCTCCGTCTGTCTGTCGATCCAACAAACCGCGACACAGTCAGAGTAAAACTCATTGAATGTGCTGCGTGCGATTCCGTGACGGGTATCGACATCCGCAACCTACAAGCCACTGCCAAATACACTCAGGGCATGCTCTATCTGAGTGACATTGACATCCAACAACAGAACACCCAACTCTCCATCGCCCATGCAGAAATGCAATTGCCCAACAAGAAAAAAGAACGCCCCCTCACCTACTCCACGGGCACCATCACGGGCAAAGTCATACTGAAAGATATCTCTCGCACCTTTGCTCCCGTATTAAAAGACTTCTCGATACCACTCGATCTAAGTCTTACCATGAGTGGAACAGACAACAGCATCAGTTTCCAAAACGTACATGTCAGTACCACAGACAAGAATCTGACCATAGGGGCCACTGGCGACATCACCAATCTCAAGGAGAAAGAACAGTTGGCCGTACGCTTCCATGTCAACAGCATGCAGGCTAAGAACAACATCGCAGAGAAGATCATCAATCAATTCAATGTAAAGAAGATGATGATGAAGCAACTGCGCAATCTTGGTAATCTCAGTTATTCAGGCGACATCGCCGTGCTTTGGAAAAAAGAGGAGTTCAAGGGACTGTTACGCACTGGAGTGGGTAACATTAATTTCTATTTTGCGCTCGACGAAAACAATAAATATGTCAGCGGACAGGCCTCCACTCAGTCGCTCAACTTCGGAAAAGTGATGAACCTGAACGATCATGGGAACATTGTAGCAAACGCCAAGTTCAACATCGACATCTCCAAGCCCCGTACTGCCGCTGTCCGTAAGAAGAAAGGCGGGAAACTGCCCATCGGAAGTGTGGATGCCATGGTGGATGACATCGTCTTCAAGGGTGTTCACATCCGTAACCTCTCCGCCAATATTAAAAGTGATGGTGCTGAAGCCACTGGCGACGTCTTTCAACGTGGTAAGCGCAGGGACATCTTCTTCTCATTCTCTTTCACTAACACCGACGAGATGCAAAAGATGAAAATCACTCATCCTGGCATCAAGTTCCACAAGATGTCGGAAGAAGATAAAAAGGCCCGCGACGAGAGAAAAGTTCTCAAGCAAAAGGCCAAAGAGGAGAAAAAAGCCCTCAAACAAAAAGCCAAGGAAGAGAAGAAGGCACTCAAACAACAGCAGAAAGCCCAACGCTCCGCTCAATAATCTCCAAACACATTCGACTGTTGTGGTAAGGACACTTCCAGAAGCCTGCCTTGTCATCAACAGTGTTCAGCGATCCGTCAGGATGACGGCTCCAGAACCACTCACCATGCTCGTAGTCTATCAGTTGCGACTTAATATATTCCCAGCAACGACTTGCCTTCCGTAAGGCATCTTCATCACCGAAGTGTTGATAGATATTGAGCCAGCCCACAACATTCTCGGCCTGAACCCACCAGTGGAGATCATCATCCACATGACCCGTATCGAGGTTAGCCTCGTGGATCATCGAGCCATCAGGGCGCAGCCCCTTCTCAGAAGCCTTTGCCACCTCACGTACGATGGGCTCCACACGAGTCAGGACCTCCTTATCGCCCAGTACCAGAGCAGCCTCATGTAAAAGCCACGAACATTCGATATCGTGTCCGTAACTCTCCAGATGTCCTGCACCTCGTGTCCAGTCCGTCTCGAAGAAGAGATCAAGATGATGCGTATCGGGATTCAGTATATGGTCTGTAAAGATATCTATCAGATTCCGCAACGAAGCTTCTAGTTTTGGTGATTGCCAGACACGGTAGAGGTTGGTATAAGGCTCTATGATGTGCAGATGGGTATTCTGTGATTTGGGATAGTTGGCATCCAGTTCCGAAAGACGCATGTCGGCAATTTCCTCCCACTCTCTGGTGCAAGCCTCAATATAACCGTTATAGATGGGATCAAGGGCATGCTCCTCAACACACTCATAGAGTTGGATGGCATAATCAAGAGCCTCTTTGTCACCTGTGGCACGAGCATACTCCGAAAGTCCATAGATGGCAAAGCCAATGGCATAGAACTGTTTCTTGGTATCCTTTGGCTGCCCCTGATAGTCTAAACTCCAATAGACACCGCCATACTCATGATCAATGAAGTGCTCTATCAGATAATCATAGGCTATCTTAGAAGCGCCTAAGTACTCATCCTTCCCTAATACTCTATAAGCCGCTGAAAAAGCCCAAAGGATACGAGCATTGAGTATAGCACCCTTCTCGGCCTCAGGGTGGAGCACACCGTTACCGTCGATCTGTCCATAGAAGCCCCCATGCTCATGATCGACCATCTTATCAAGCCAGAAACGCAGGATATTCTTTTCCAGAACATCCTGCATTTCTCGCTTCATCAAAGGAATATCATTCATTTCTTGATAGGATACTTATAGATCAAGAACATCATGATCAGAGCGATGGCTGCAGGGAACAGCGAGAACAGTGCCCAAACCATGCTTCTGACAGACTCCTCGTCGGTTATCGTGACAATCGTCTGACCTGTAGCGGCATCCGTACCAGAGACGAAGCCTGCCAGACCTAAGAACAGAGCCACGAGCGAACCTGAGATTGCAGTACCAAACTTCTGCGCCATCGTACCCGACGAGAATATCAGACCCGTCGAAGAGGTCCCGTTCTTCTCCGTAGCATAATCGGCTACGTCGGCATACATCGACCACAACAGTGGAGAATAGAGACCCACGCCGATAGATGTCAGGATGACGATGGCCACCATGACCCAGATATAAGCAGGATCCATTGGTACAAAGAAGAAGGCGACAGAGAAGATGACACAGATCAATGCTGCTACCATGAAAGCCTTCTGTTTCGAACCAATCCACTCCGTGAACTTAGGTGACACACCGCCGAAGATCATACAAGTCACCTCACCGAAGGTCATAAACACGGTATAGTTGATAATCAATCCACTCACCGTCACGTCACCATGCAGACAATACTCCAACAGATAACCTGCCACAGCATAGCGGAAGCCGTTGAAGAAGTTGGTACAGATACCGATGAGTGTCAAATATATCCAGGGTTTGTTCTTGAAGAGGTCGGCAAACGGACGGAAAGAGAATTTCTCAGCACGTACTGGCTTCAACCGTTCCTTAGTCAGGAATCCGCAGGCCAATGTCATTACGGCAGCCAGAATACCGAATCCAGCTCCAAGCACCGCATACTGATGAGCCTCAGAGCCGCCCACCATCTTCTGCAGATAGGGGAATGACAACAACGTGACGAAACCCATCGCATAGGCGCCCACCATACGGAACGAAGAGAACTGGTTTTTCTCATTGTCATTATCGGTCATCACACCCAGCAGCGAGCCGTAAGGCACGTTCACAGCCGTATAGACCGCCATCATCAGCAGATAGAGCGTATAGGCATAGATACGCTTGCCCACTGGTCCGAAATCTGGTGTATAGAGCAACAGCGCGAAAATCAGTCCGAGGGGAACGGCACCGAAGATAAGCCACGGACGATAAGTACCCCAGCGCGACTGTGTACGGTCGGCGAGACTACCCATGAGAGGGTCTGTCACCACATCAAACATTCTGGCTATGAGCATTAGCGTAGCCGTATCAGCTACCGTCAGGCCAAACACATTCGTAAAGAAGAGTGGAAAGGCGATAGACATGATTTTCCAGGTAATACCTCCTGCGGCTGCATCGCCAAGTGCATAACCGATTTTTTCTTTAAGACTTGCCATAATTATTAACTATTTGACGATTTACAATTTACAATTTATTAGCACGATTCTTTGCTACCAGTTTTTTGATAGTCTCGACAGAGGATGCCGTAAAGAGACCGTCCTCAGGCGTGTTCATACAGTAGTCGATGAGTCTGTCGATGGTCGAAGTCGCCACATGCATACGCGTGTCAGCAGAGGCATAATAGATAAAGACTCTTCCATCCTCATCAGCAATCCAACCGTTGGCAAAGGCCACATTCATTACATCACCCAGATACTCATATCCCTCAGACACGAGGAAGTATCCCCCTGGCTTCGCAATAACCTTCGTAGGATCTTCCAGTGCTGTCATATACATATATAATACATAACGCAGACCGTCGGCAGTAGCCCTGACGCCGTGCGCCAGATGCAGCCAACCCTTCGGAGTCTTAATGGGGTGTGGCCCTTCTCCGTTCTTTACCTCCGTGATGGTGTGATAGTGACGAGCATTGATGATCTTCTCATCTTTGATTTCCGCATGCGTGATATCCTCGACAAGTGCCCATCCAATACCACCGCCAGAACCCGTGTCGATAAAGCCGTCCTGTGGACGGGTATAGAAAGCATATTTCCCATCCACGAACTCCGGATGCAGCACCACATTACGCTGCTGGCTCTTCGCCTTCAGGTCAGGCAGACGTTCCCAGGTCTTCAGGTCCTTCGTACGGGCGATACCTGCCGTCGCCGTGGCTGCACTGAGGTTGCCCGGCTGCGAGTCATCATGTCGTTCGGCACAGAACACGCCATATATCCAGCCGTCCTCATGCTGCGTGACACGCATGTCATAGACATTCGTGGCAGGGATGACATCGTCAGGCATTGTGATCGGTTCCTCCCAGAAGCGGAAGTTGTCAATACCGTTAGGCGACTCTGCCACAGCGAAATAACTCTTGCGGTCGGCACCTTCCACACGCACTATCAGCAGATACTTGCCCTGCCATTTGATGGCACCCGCATTGAAAGTGCCATTGCACATGATGCGCTGCATCAGGTAGGGATTATCCTGCTCGTTGAAGTCATATTTCCACTCCAAAGGTACATGGGCAGCGGTCACCACTGGAAATTTATACTTCTCATAGATACCATTGCCCCACTCCACGGGCTCGTTCTTCCTGCTCAGCAGTTCCTCGTGATGGACCCGTAATGCTTTTATTTTATCTTGATAATTACTCATACATTATTTTATTTCTTCTAAGAACAATGTCTTCTCAGACTTATAGAACTCTCTGAAATACTCAGCATCAGGCTTCGCGGGAGACGGTCCGAACCACTCCTCCTTATAGTTACGCCATACGAGGAGGTAACTGATGGGATACTTCTCTACCACCGCCAGCAGGGCAGCCGTCCACCAGTCAGGCTCTGTCAGATTCTTCAATCCACACTCTGTCAGGGCGGCTATCTTGTCGTTCTTTTCGGCAAACTTTGTCAGCATCTCCAGATTGGGAGCGAGTTGTGCCATGAAGTCCTCGCGTGTCCCCCACTGATAGCCGTCAATGCCCACCAGTGAGATACGGTCGTTACCCGGGTAGCGCTCCAGGTATTTCTCCTCCGTCAGATTGCTGGCCATACCCGGCGAATAAGCCCAGAGCAGATTGTCAAAGCCGTCGGCATTCAACTTATCCTGTAACATATTCCATAATGCCTTGTAATCCTCGGCGGTACAGAGTTTCTCGCCCCACCAGAACCACGAACCCGTGTTCTCATGCCAAGGACGGAAGATGATGGGTATCTTCTTTCCGTCAGCAGTCTTCAGTGTAGCCAGAAAGTCGCTTACACGATCCATCCATACCTTAAACAACTCTGCGTTTCGTCCACCAGGCAATATACTGCTCACGACCGTCGTGTCTGTCACATCCCAGGCAGAACCTGCGGGGAACTTCTGTGCGCCCCTGCCGCCATCTGGAGCCGTTGTTGCAGGGTTGCGCGGATGCCAACTGATGGTGATGATACCGCCACGGTTATAGTGGTTGATAATCTCCTCGGTCATACGGGTAAAGGGCACGCTGTCAAGGTTCTTCGCATCACCCATCTCAATACCACCAAGTTCAAAGCCCATCACTGCAGGCCAGTCACCACACGTATTCTTTACGTCGCTCGAATCTTTGACATAATCCCATGTCAACCCATAGAACGGATCATCCTGATGACCGAACATGATACCCTTCTGGCGAAGAGTGTCCAGACGATCAAACAACTGCTGAGCACCAGTCTTCTCCGGCTCAGCCTTCTTTGTCGTTGTGCAGGCTACCACTACTAAGACAGCCATTGCCATTATCAATATTTTCTTCATCCTCTATTTGATATGCATTTGTTTCAACAACCAATCTTCCCACTCGTCCCACTGTTCCTGAAACCAGAAGTGCCACGTGGCCTGATAGGGTGAGATCTCCTTAGGTCCCTTTACAATATTATAGGTGGCCCACGCCGTTGTCGGCGGTACCACGTCATCATTATAACCGAATGAGAACCATCCCTTCTGCTGATCCGTAATCAATCTGGCGAAATTCACACCGTCATAATACCGTGATGTCTCAATCTTCTGATTTCCGACTCCTGTCCCCTGACTCCCATAAAAATAGTGCGGCCATCCACAAGCAACACCCCTCAACGAGTTCGTATGGTCACAGAGGGCGGCATGTACAGGGGCGTAATAGGTGATACGCTTGTCGAGACCGGCTGTTGCCAACGTCAGGAATCCGCCTTGCGAAGAACCCGTCACGCCACATTCCTTGCCATTCCAGGGAGTATATTGCTCGATATAGTCGAGGGCACGGATACAACCAAGTATCACATGCTTATAATAACTCTTGTCGCGGTTGTCCATCCCAAACTCCCAGTAGCCTTTCAAGGCACCATTATTCAGATTGTCATAAACCGTCTGTTCCATTGTCACAGGGATACCGTGAATACCAATCTCAAGGGTTATCGCGCCTTGTGAGGCCGTCCAGATGTCACCACCATACGGACGGACACCAGCGCCCGGTACCCGCAACAGAGCGGGATACTTCCCTTCCTTCACCGGTACACAGAGGATGCCATACGTGCGATTACCCCAACTCATGTTCTGGAAACTCACCTCATAGACGTTCACGTCCTTCGTGCAACGTTCAGGCAATAGTCGTTTCGTGGGGTCGAGGTCTGTATAACGCGCTTCCTTGATGGCATTTTGCCAGAAGTCGCTGAAGTCCTGAGGCATCACCGTCGAGGGCTGCAACTGCTCTGGCGAGAAAGCAGCCCCACAGGCCCCTTTATAATCCTTGCCATCCACATGGGCTGTCACATCCACCCGATAGAAACCAGGCCGCTTCATCACGCCTGACAGTTTCAGTGAGCCGTCCTTCAGCACCACGCCTTTCTTCACGTCCTGATACATCTCAGGTCCTGCAGCATAATCAATGCTCACATTGTCGAGCAACGTGCCCGACTTGAGCACGTTGACCGTAAACGTGGCCTTCTCGCCAATCTTGTACGTCCAGTCCTGATGGTCAGGCTGCACTGTCACCGTGATATTGTTGCCTCTTATCTGGGCTGACACCTGGAGCGATGCCGTCACCACAAGCAGAAGCGTCAGTAGTTTTCTCATTGGTAAAAAGAAGTTTATTTCACGGCTGCAAAATTAAACAAAAAACAGCAAAGAGGGTGGCACTATCTTGACAAATGACGGCATTATATTGCCACACCCACTAATTTAACGTAATTTATTCATTCTCGCTACCTGCGAACGAATGACCTGAAGCGTCGATTGATCGTCGGCGAAGACAGAATTGAGTCCCTGTTGTTCCTGAGCCGGATCACCCGTATAGTCGTCGCCCACCTGCCACTGTTCCTCATGCCTGGGCTTGGCAAAACCGCCCCAGCCCCAGAAGTTACAGCCAGCGAAGTAACCACCCTGTTCAGCATTGTCGCCAACCAACGAGAACACATACTCATAAAAACCGTCGCGTCCCTTCGTCGGAGTGCCGAGGGCAAATTTGAAATTGTCGCGGGGATAACCGAACTCCTCCATCACCAGAGGCTTCTTCAACCTTGCGCAGATGGCGAGATGCTTGTCTATGTAGTCCTTGGTATTTGTTTTGGCCTGTGGCAGATCCTCAATCAGGTGATCCTTGCGCGCCCAACTCCAGTTATAGGGCCACAAGTGAATGTTACAGTAGTCGATATTCTTGTCGGCACAGATGCGCTCATAACAATCCCAGTCATTCTCGCAACCCCACGAGCCTTCGCTGCCTATAGATATAAGATGGTTGCCATCAAGACTACGAATCAGTGCCGATGCCTCCGCAAGCCATCTCTCAAAATCAGGCAGTACCGCCTTGTCGAAGGCTCTGGGCTCGTTGCCGATCTGCCACGACATGATGGCGGGGTCGTCTTTATAGGCAAGCCCCGTATAGCGATTCGTTCGCGAAAGGATGAAACGCACGTAGTCATAGAACAGTTCGTGCGCTTTCTGGTTGGTGGCATATTTGCTCATCGCCTGCATATAGGCGGGATAGCCATCCTCATTGGGTCGCGGCTGTTTACCAGCCCCCGCATGTTCCAGATAGAAGCCGTAGCCCCCACTCCATTCCCACGCGTTGTTCAGGTAGAGCACTGCCACCATCTTCCGCTTGCCCATCTCCATCAACAGATAGTCAAGCCCGGCGAGTATCGTGTCGTTATATACGCCCGGTTCCACCTGCAGTGTCGGTTCCACCTTTGTCGTCACACCGCGCTCACCGTCTGAGCCCACGAGAACACGTAGGTTGTCGATACCGATCTCCTTCATGTAATCCAGTTCCTTACAGAGCCGTTGTCTGTCTCCCCCCTGCCCTTCTGAGCCGAGAATCGCCCCGTACCAGAAGTTCGTACCTACATAATAATAAGGTTTGCCATCTTTTACGAAATGACCGTTCTCCACTCTGACGAAACCCGACTCCGCCGACACCTGCTTCTGACCGCAGGCCACCAGCGTAGCAAGCATGACAATAAGAGTGGCGAGAGTTTTCAGTTTATTCATTATTCAGTTATTTCAATATGCTTCTTTCTCGATGTCAATGAATAGTTGGTGAAGAGCGCTTGAGGCACTGACGAGATTGTCGAAATCAGACTGATAGGCTGACTTCAAGGTAGCACCAGCATAGACCTGACGGAACTCTTCCTCATCGTACGATTTTCGTTTGATGACAGCCCGGATCAGATGACCATTACTGAAATAAAAACGAAACTCGTACTGCTGGTCATCTTCATCGCCCTCCAACTTTGTCATGGGGTCATAGCCATAGATAAAGGCCACCTTACCATCTTCGTCATAAAGGAACTCTCGATAGTACTCACGGGCAGCGTAGTTAAAACGCGTGGTGGCAAATCTCAGATAATGAGGAGCGTAGATGACATCATCGTCACACTCTTGCTCGCCATAATACAGATAGGTATGCTCTACGTGTCCACCGGTACCAGGCAACCACTGGCGGGCCTCCAGATGGTAATACAGCCCGAAATCGGCACCATCAAAAACATTCTCACCCGTATGGGTACTGGCATACGTCTTCGCTTCTGTGTATCGCTGACGGATGCTCTCGACGGTATTCTGCGCCCAACTTGTCTGAAGGCTCAAAACAAACGATAATAATGCGACGAAACGATACTTCATCATAACCTACTACTGTTTTACCTTTATATATACCCCCTGAAAGGTGACGCCTTGGCCGAAACAGCCGAAGGTGTCGTAACCCGTAATCGATTTAATCACCACAAATTTCTTGAAGAAATGGGCACTGAAACCGTAACCGCACTCCGTCGCATCATTATAGATGAAATAATCGTGGGTAGTCTCACCCAACACTGCGGGACGATCGGGCTCACTCTTGCCCTCAGCGATATTGCCTGGTGCATTGGAAATCTCCCAATGGAGTTTGTATTTTCCCGCACCACGGAACTTGACAACACCACCCATCATCTCGCCATAGCGGGGATTATATAGTTGATAGGCATACTCACGACCGATATTCTGAGGGTCTTCGTAGTCGAGATAATCCGTCACATTGATGAACTCCCCGTTTGATTTGAAGTTCTTCATGTCAAGCGTCTTATCGGTACGGGGATTGGTCCATACACCCTGGGTGAGGGTTGCCTCATCGTCCTCGCCCTCAATCTTAAACGTCATCACGCCCGTTATGGTGCCATCAGGCGCAAACTCTTCCAGGAAATACTGTTCTATATCCTCGTGCCAAGTACCAACCACGAGGATTGGCGCAGGGTTCTTGGCCTTAGGGTAATATATCTCGCCAACGACAATCTCATCGCCATTGATACAGAACTTCAACTTGACAGGAATCTTATCGCCAAGAGTACCCTCAAAACTATACTCGCCCAACACGTCGGCTTGGGCTACCGTTGCCATTATCAGGCAGACAAAAAGTGTAAACAGTTTTTTCATCATAACTTTTCGTTTTTATTATTTTTCGTTGCAAATTTACGGAGTTTTCTTGAAAGTTCCAAATAAATTGGAAGAAAATAATCTGACAGATGGCAGAAGGCCGTTCGGATAGTGAGTCTGCAATTGGATAAAGGTCACACCCCGGTGGGGTAAAATAAGCCTGAGATTCAGGGCAAGTCATACCCCGGGGGGTAGAAGCTTGTCCGAGATTTTGTTTATACTTTTGCACGGTGGGGGAAACCTTCTCCCGGATTCTGGCAGACCTTCACCCGGTGGGGTAAACCATCCCCGAGATTCGGTTCATATTTTACCCCGGCGGGTATTTCTTCCCCGAGATTTGGGACACACCATACCCCAGTGGGAATTTCTTGCCTGAGATTCAGGGCAGACTTTACCCCGGTGGGGTGTCTCATTTCAGAGATTCTAGGTACCATTTTTCTTTCTTTTTTTGTTTTTATGGCGCATAAGTCACTAAAAAACACACTAAATCTGCAATATTCCGATGAAAAAATACGGATTTTACAAAATTCTTTGTAACTTTGCACACCGAAACGAGTAAACACAAGGAATGAAAAGATTTGTACTCATCATTGCCCTCATCTTGGGCATCACGATAGAGGCCAGCGCCGTACTCAAGGAAAAGAACCTTGACGAGACACTGACCATTCTACGGTCGGAACTGACCAAATACTACCACGAACTGACCTCGCAGCGACAAGAGCGCGAGGAACAGAACCAAGAGGTGTTCCGCAACCTGACGCAGACCATGAGGCAGTCGAACCAAAACGCCCTGATGCTCTATTCGCAGAAACAAGAATACCTGTTCGACCTGACCTATGCCTGTCATCAGGCCACTGAACAGTACCAGCGTTTCCAGCGTCAGCAGTTGCCTTTCCGCGAATACCTGAAAAATACGGATGTGGAGATTGCCCGCTACGACAGTCTGGTGAACAGCCTGAAGGCAATGCCTACGAATATGCTGAGTGAACAGGCCAGGACCGACCGTAGCGTCTGTCTGACGCTGGCCACCAGCATCATGAGGACACTGGAGGAGGACACCCATCAGATGGAAGACTACATCCGCTACTATGACAGTACTGAGCAGCGGTTGAAGAACATGAACGATTATGCGCAGAAGCGCTATTTCGACATACAGACGAGCATCTTCGTGAACGGTGGCGACACGTATGTCGGCATTGTCCGCAACTTCAAGGAGAAGTGGCAGACGATGAAGGAGGTGATGCAGAAGAAATACACGACAGACAAAGAGAGTCAACGTTCCGACTGGAACGTCTATTGGATCTTCGGACTCTTCGTAGCCATCGCCTTCTATGCCCTCATCTCCATCGGCATCAACCTACTGGTGTTCCGCTTCATGCCCAAACGTTTCCACACGGAGGAGTTCATGAAGAAACGTTCGAACATCATGTGGACAACCACCGCCATCACACTGGCCATCATCATGGGACTACTGCGCCACTACAGCGATCAGAACTTCTTCATCATGGCGAGCGGACTGTTGGTGGAATACCTGTGGCTGTTGGCCGTTATCCTGATCTCACTGCTGTTGCGCGTAAAAAGCGAACAGATCAAGAGTGCTTTCCATATCTATGCCCCGTTGCTGGTCATCGGCTTTGTGGTCATCACCTTCCGTATCATACTGATACCCAGTGAGCTGGTGAGCCTGATCTTCCCCCCTATCCTACTGGCATGTATGGTATGGCAGTGGCTGCAGGTAAGAAGGCACAACCAGAACATCCCACGTTCGGACATGTTCTACACCTATGTGTCGCTGACGGTGTTCATCGCCTCCGTTATCTGTTCTTGGGCAGGCTATACCCTTCTCTCCGTCCAGTTGCTCATCTGGTGGATCATGCAACTCACCTGCATACTGACCATCACCTGTATCTCCGACTACCTGAAGATGTACGAGGAGAAACATATTTTCTCCAAGAAACCCATTACCCAGACATGGCTCTACACACTAATACATCAGGTGGCCATGCCCGTGCTTATTGTCTGGTCGGTGATGCTTAGCATCTACTGGGCTACCGACGTGTTCAACCTGAGCGATATGTGCTGGGATGTCTTCAACTATAAGTTCATCAACCAGGAAAATCTACAGGTGAGCATCGTGAAACTGGCTATAGTCGTGAGCCTGTGGTTCCTCTTCAGATGGATATCGAGGACCATCCTCAGTCTGATGCGTCTGCACTTTGAAGCCAAGGATCCCTCAACGGCAGAGAGTCGTGTGGTGATGGCAAAGAACGTGATACAACTTTTTATCTGGGGTGTATGGCTGTTGTTGACACTCGCCTACCTGCATATCAGCGTCGCCTGGCTGCTAGCCATCTCGGGCGGTCTGTCAACAGGTATCGGTTTCGCCTCAAAGGACATCATCGAAAATATCTACTATGGTGCGTCGCTGATGACAGGACGCATCAAGGCTGGCGACTGGATACAGGTGGATGGCACTGTGGGTAAGGTGTCGAGCATCAGTTATACATCGACCGTCGTAGAATCGCTCTATGGTGAGATCATCACCTTCCAAAATGCCCAACTCTTCACCAAGAACTATAAGAATCTGACGCGCAACCACGGTTATATCCTCGTTCTGGTACCCTTCAGTGTGGCCTATGGCTCGAAGGCAGGACAGGTGAAGGATCTGATTGAGAATGCCGTTCAGGGGCTGAAGCACCACATGATAGACAACTCAAAGCGTATCAGGGTGGTGATGACCGAGATGGCGGATTCGAGCATCAACTTCCAACTCGTGGTGTGGGTGGATGCCGTGAAAAAAATCTACGTGGTGAGCGACATCCTGTCGTGCATCTACGACACGCTCAACCAGAACGGCATTGAGATTCCGTTCCCACAAAGAGACGTACATCTGATTACTGAAGGTGAGAAAAAATAATCTGCCAAACTGTTGGTAGTTATAGATAAAATGCGTATATTTGCAAAATAAATATGATGAAAGAAGCAACGATCATTGCTGGTCCCTGTGTGATTGAGTCTGCAGAACTGCTTGATACCGTAGCACGCAAGTTGGTGGGAATCAACAAGAAACACGGGACTAATATCATCTTTAAAGCGTCGTTCGACAAAGCCAACCGCACGTCGATCCGTTCTTTCCGTGGTCCTGGAATGGAACACGGATTACAGATGCTGTCTGACATCAAATCAAAATACGGACTCAGGATTCTGACAGATATCCACGAATCGTGGCAGGCCAAAGCCGTAGGCGAAGTGTGCGACGTGCTACAGATTCCTGCCTTCCTCTGTAGGCAGACTGACCTGCTCATAGCTGCTGCCCAGACAGGACGGACGGTGAACATCAAGAAGGCCCAGTTCCTGAGCGGGCGCGACATGAAATACCCTGTGGAAAAAGCCCGCGAGGCAGGTGCCAAGGACGTATGGCTGACGGAGCGCGGCAATATGATGGGTTACAATAACCTCGTGGTGGATTTCAGAAATATCCCCGACATGCTGGAGATTGTACCGACAGTCATCATGGACTGCACGCATAGTGTACAGCGACCTGGCGGCAGTGACGGGAAAACGGGCGGCGACCGCCGCTTCGTGCCTCAGATGGCACTGGCCGCCAAAGCCTTCGGAGCCACGGGCTGGTTCTTTGAGGTACACCCCACCCCTGACCAGGGATTGAGCGACGCCGCCAATATGTTGGAACTCGATAAACTCGAACAATTAATAACTGAGATCATCAAATGACCGCAAGGGAATACGCCATACAATGCATCAAGGATGAGGCTCAGGCCGTCATGGAACTGATACCACAGATCGATGACAGTTTCGACGAGGCTGTTGACCTCATCTATAACTGTAAGGGAAAGGTCATCGTGACGGGTGTCGGCAAAAGCGGACATATCGGTGCGAAGATCGCAGCCACCTTTGCCTCAACAGGCACGCCATCGTTTTTCATCAATCCTCTGGACGTGTTTCATGGCGACCTCGGAGTCATGGCACAGGGGGATGTGGTGCTGGCCATCAGCAACTCAGGACAGACCGATGAACTGCTGCGATTCATACCCATGGTGCTCCACATGCAGATACCTATTATCGGCATGAGCGGCAACCCACAGTCGCTGCTGGCGAAATATTCCACCTGTCACCTGAACGTGAGCGTGAAGAAAGAAGCCTGTCCGCTGAATCTGGCACCCACCAGTTCGACGATGGCGCAACTGGCCATGGGAGATGCCCTGGCAGTGGCACTGATAGAGCGGCGTAACTTTCAACCGCGCGACTTTGCGCAGTTCCACCCTGGTGGAGAACTCGGCAAGCGACTGCTGACGACGGCGCAGGACGTGATGCGGACAGACGATATGCCCGTATTACCACCAGAGATGCACCTTGGCGAAGCCATCATTCTCGTCAGCAAGGCCAAACTGGGTCTCGGCATTGCAGAGGTGAACGGTGAAATCGTGGGGCTCATCACTGACGGCGACATCCGTCGTGCCATGGAGAAATGGCAGGCAGAATTCTTCGACCGTACTGTGAGCGACATTATGACGCGGACACCAAAGATGGTGAGACCAGAGACGAAGATTACAGAGATACAACAGATTATGAACAAATATAAAGTACATTCCGTATTGGTGACCGACGGGAAGAATCATCTCCTCGGTGTGGTCGATCATTACGCTTGCATGATATAAAAGAAAAAAAGATATGAGGACTATCAAGAAACTATTAATTGCGACGCTGCTGCTACTGCTGCCACTGGCAATAACAGCCGACTACTTGTTTAAGACGCTTGACGCCAGTCAAGGTCTAACCAGCAGTCAGATTAACTGTATTCTGAAAGACTCCCGAGGGTACATGTGGTTTGGTACTCCTGCCGGACTCTACCGTTTCGACGGCTATGTGTTCAAGAACTTCCAGAGCGACTCACAGGACGGCAACTCACTGCCCAACAGTTACATCAACTCCATTCAGGAGACACTCGACGGCAACCTGCTAGTGGAGACTGCCTCAGGTTACTGCGTCTATCACCCACAGACGGAGAGTTTCGAACGTGACATGAAACAGTATTTCGCCAGAATGGGCATCGAGACCATTCCCAGCGTTGTCTATATCGACCGTCACAAGAATCTGTGGGGATCCATTCCCAACAAGGGTGTTGTCTGCTTCAACATGCAACAGCAGACCTGCTATGAGTTCCCGAACTCCGACGATATGCGCGGTGTGCCACAAGGTACCATCTGCTCCATCAGTGAATGTAAGGACGGTGCCCTCATCGTGTATGACGACGGACGGATTGTCTGCTGCGACGTGATGAACCAGCAGCATACTGTATGGGCAACCAATGACATCGCTACACAGAAACTGAGGAAGAGCAAGTCACTCAGAGCCTTTGCCGACGAGATGGACAATATCTGGCTCTACGGTCAGGGTACACTCTTCAAATACAATAAGAACGCTGACACATGGGACACCTCGCTCGGTAACCAACTGGGAATGACAGGTGTGGGCGTGGACCGTAACATCAACGGTATGGCAGGCGACAAGAAAGGAAACATCTGGATCGGTGCCGACCAACTGGGTCTGCTGCGCTACGACATGAACACCCAGCAGATCGACAGCATCAGTCCCGTGAATATCAATGTCCGCCGAATCTTACGCAGCCGGATCAGCATCCAGAGTCTCTATGTAGATGACACCGACCTCCTGTGGGTGGGAACGGAGAAGAGAGGTATTGCTTACACTGGCAACTATATCTATCGCTTCGGTACAACACATAACGGAGACGTGACCGCCATCGCACAGAATGACAGCGGAAAGATCTGGTATGGAACGAGTAATAGGGGTGTCCTCGACTATCACGGTCCGTTGGCCAGTCTGAAAGTATCATGTATGGCCATCACCCCCGACGGCAGCCTATGGGTAGGTTCGATGCGCAACGGACTGACCCGTATTAAGGGCAACACCTCGACCATCTACTCGTTGGCAAAGGACAGTACCAGAACACTGATCGACGACCACGTGAACGCCCTTTGCGTCGATAAGATCGGTAACCTTTGGATTGCCACCAACGGTGGTTTGCAGGTCTATAACCCCAGGATGAACTCTTTCTCATCCTATACCAAGGAAAGCGGCAAACTGAACACCAACAATGTGTCCTGCCTCTATTATAATAAGGACGGAAAGACCAATGACCTCTTCATCGGTACGGCTGAAGGTCTGGTCATCATGAACCTCTCCAGTACGGAGAAGAAGGTGCTGACAGGTAATTCCAACAATGTGAAACAGTTTACCAACAATTACATCACACAGGTGCTGCAAGACTCCCGCGGACTAATCTGGATTGGAACGCGTGAAGGTCTGAATATCCTGGACATGGAAACCGACAACCTGCAATACCTGACGGAAAAGCATGGACTATGCAACAACAACATCTGCGGCATCGCAGAAGACAAGAGCCATAACATCTGGGTGACCACCAGTAGCGGTGTGAGTCGTGTAGTGGTACAGCGCAATCATGAGGACGGCACTTATAACTTCGGACTCTACAACTACGATACGACCGACGGTCTGCAAAGCAACGAGTTCAACCATGGTGCTATTCTCACCAAAAAGGATGGCGACGTGCTGTTAGGCGGTATCTTCGGCATCAACTGGGTGGTACAGAAAGGCAAGGACGACAACGATGCCCTGCCACGTGTCATGCTGACACAACTGTTCCTCGGGGAAGAAGAAGTACAAGTAGGACACACCTATGGAGGTAAGGTTCTTTTAGGACAGGCCCTAAACGAGAGCAGCAGACTGGAACTGGGACATGATCAGAACACCATTACCATCAAGTTCGGTGCAGGTAACTACAACCAGAGTGAACGACTGCAGTTCATGTATTGGATGGAAGGACTCGACGACGACTGGAGGAACGGTAACGCATTGACACATGGCGTCACCTTCCAGAACCTCAACAGCGGTACATATACCCTCCATGTGAAAGCCATCAGTGCCGAGGGTGCTGTAAGTAACCAGGAACGTACTCTGGAGATTAAGATTGAGCGCCATTGGCTCCTGTCGTGGTGGATGATCCTCGCCTATGTATTGATAGCCGCCATCATCATCTATTTCTGGCGCATCGGTGTGAAACAGATTAAGGCCATCAGGGCACGCAAACATGCCGTCATCAATCAACTGGTACGTCAACGCGAGGAAATCAAGGCTGCCAGTGAAGACCTGCGACAGCCAATGGCTCGTATGACCTCTATCATCGGCAACCTGTCGGAGAAGGAGAAATCACTCGAGGAACGCGAGCAGTTGAACGCCCTGCACTCACAGATGCTGCAGATCATCACCCGCGTCAGTGACATGCAGACCACCCTCGACAATCCGGAAGAGAAGGCGAAGAATGCAGTACATGACCGTCTTGAACTGAACGGACGGGGTGAGATTGAACTGCCAGAGATTGCCAGTGAGACACTGACTTCCGAGGTTAGCAGATCCAGGGCTGCCCTCGACGCGCCGACAATGAAGTTCTCGGTCATAATGATTGATGACAACATGGAATTCCTGACATTCGTCACGGCCAGACTGAAGTATGTTTATGCCTTCCATGCCTACAATGACATTGAGAAAGCTGCCGACGATATCGTAGAGATGCGACCCGACCTCGTCATCTGTAAACAGGACATGCCAGGCATGACGGGTAGCGAACTCTGTAACCAGATCAAGACGAACAGTCTTACACAGAAGACCATGTTCGTGCTGATGACTGATGGTGTGCTCACGCCACAGGATATGCGCAAACAGAATATCACCCTGTCGGCTGATGACTATCTGGCTAAGCCCTTCAACCTACAGGAAGCCGTGATGCGGTTCAACAAGATTCTCGGACTCGGTCCTATTGAGATGAACAGCAACCTCATCGAAGGTGCTGAGACCCGTATGCTCGAAGACCGCAACGCCAGTATGACGACTGCCACAGAGAGTTATGAAGACATTGGCGTCTATGATCTACACAACGAGACCGTTGATGAGAATGATCCCATCTACAAAGTGGAGACGAACATCAAGAAAGGTTCATCCTTCTCCGTCGAACAAGAAACAACAACATTGGCACAGCAACTGGAGAAGTACAAGGAAGAAGAGATACAGCAAGACATGTCTGACTTCTCTATGCTTGATATGATGGATCAGCAACTGCTGAAGAACATCGAGCAGTATGTGATGCAGAACATGAGTCGTGGACAGATCAGCCTCGAGGAAATGGCGTCTGCAATGGGCATGGGACGTGTACCGTTCTTCCATCGTGTTCGTAACCTGACAGGTAAGACACCGACAGAACTTGTCCGTGACTTACGCCTGAAGCATGCTTGTATCCTGTTGAAACGCACCAATATCAACATGAGTGAGTTGGCAACAAATGTGGGCTTCATGACGGCAGAGAACTTCATCAATATCTTCCGTGAGAAGTTCGGCATGACCCCACTCGAATACAGGCTCAAGCACAGAAGGTGATGAGAATCCGATCTCTGCTTATCGCTTATCTCTTATCATTAATCACTGTTTCCGTTTGGGCGGAAACAAGTGATTCATTGATTGTGAGGCATATGCGTGACTATGGCGTTCATTTCACCCATGGTAACAAGGTGAAACTACTCATGTCGGGAAAGGATAAGTTTGCCGATATGTTTGAGACCATCCGTCAGGCTAAGAACAGTGTCCATCTGGAATACTTCAACTTCCGTAACGACTCCATCGCCTCCCTACTCTTTGAAATCCTGAAGGAGAAAAGGAAGGAAGGTGTGGAGATACGCGCCATGTTCGACGGCTTTGGCAACGACTCCAACAACCAGCCCTTAAAGAAGAAACATCTGCAGAAACTGAGGGAAGACAGTATCAATATCGTGGAGTTCGACCCTATCCGTTTTCCGTGGGTAAACCACATCTGGCCAAGAGACCATCGTAAGATTGTGGTCATCGACGGAAAGACAGCCTATACAGGAGGCATGAACGTAGCCGACTACTATATCGTTGGTACAGAACAGGTGGGCGAATGGCGTGATATGCACTGTCGCATCGAAGGTCCTGCTGTTAACGACCTTCAGGAGATCTTTGCCAGAATCTGGAAGAAAGCCACCAAGGAAGAGGTAACTGATGCCAAATATTACTGCGCAGAACCTGTGGGCGACAAGATGGTGGGCATCGTGAATCGAGAACCTCGTACCACGAATGAGATCATGCGCCGCCTGTATGTCCATGCCATCGATGACGCACAGGACTCCATCAAACTCATCAATCCCTACTTCACCCTCATTCCCTGTATCAAGAAAGCACTGAAGCGCGCCATCAAGCGTGGTGTGAAGTTGGAAATCATGGTGTCTGCCAAAAGCGATATTCCCCTGACGCCTGATGTGGTCTATCGCAATGCCCACAAGATGATGAAACTGGGGGCACAAGTATGGCTCTACCAACCAGGTTTCCACCATTCGAAGATTATGATGGTGGATGGACGCTTCTGTACTGTAGGCAGCACGAACCTTGATGCGCGCAGTCTCCGCTTCGACTACGAGGAGAATGCCTTGATCATCAATCGTGAGACCACCAAGGAACTCGATGACATGTTCGACCGCGACAAACTGAAAAGTGTGCTGTTGACGGAAGAGGAATGGGACCGTTTCCGTACGCCCTGGCAGAAGTTCCGCGGATGGTTTGGTAGTCTGCTCACCCCTTGGCTATGAAGCGCGACACTACGATATCCATCGCTAAAGGCCTTGCCATCATCCTGATGGTGATAGCACACGCCGAGGCACCTGGTTGGCTGTGTAAGTTCATCTTTGAGTTCCACATGCCCCTCTTCTTTATTACCGCAGGCTATTTCTTCTCCACGAAATATCTCCACGACGAGGCCACCTTCGTCAAGAAACGCATCAAAGGTCTCTATGTGCCTTTTGTCAAGTGGGCGGTGTTTTTCCTCATTATCCACAACTGGATGTTCGACATCGGCATCCTAAACGAGGTCTATGGCAATGAACAGGGCGGTGTGCTCCACCCCTGGTCAGCGCATCAGATACAACAGAACCTCTGGAATATCTTCACGGCGATGGCCGGCTATGATGCCTTCCTATGCGGAGCGTTCTGGTTCTTTAGGGGACTCTTTGTCGCCAGCATCCTATACCTTATTATATATAAGATATTAGATCTAGGCTTTTCTAGAATCTCCAGGATTCCTAGGATTACCAGGAACTCTTCTAAACTTTC
Source organism: Prevotella sp. (assembly GCA_017965725.1). Classification (GTDB taxonomy): domain Bacteria; phylum Bacteroidota; class Bacteroidia; order Bacteroidales; family Bacteroidaceae; genus Prevotella. The sequence goes on along the minus strand of JAGCPK010000065.1, from coordinate 21,575 downwards.
AGCATCCTTTCCTTATCTCATCTGCCTCATCATGCTGCTGCTCTGCGGCTGGAAAACGTGGGAAGGGCTCAAAGTCATCAACCTCGTACAAGGTGGCTATCGCGACATGATGGGCTGTTTCTTCTTTGGCATCGGCTTCATCTTCCGTCAGTTTGCAGAACAATATCGCCAAGTCATCTCCCGTCACGCTATAGCCATCCCCATTACCATCCTCTTTGGTGTCATCGTATGGCTCTTCTCAAAATACCTGACTGCCAACATGAACTGGCGCTCCACCTTCCAACAATTCCTGTCACTCCCCGTGCCTGCTATCCTCGGATTCTTAATGACCTATAACATTAGCCGCTGGATAGACACCTGCGAGGGATGGTTCAAGCGTTTCCTCGTCTATACCGGTAACCATACACTAAACATCTTTATCTTCCACATCATCTCCTATAAGGTGGTGAGCCTCATCAAGATATGGTATTACGGACTGGACATCCGACAGATTGGCTGTCATATGGTGATACACGACTATTCACAACAAGACTATTTCTGGATACTCTACACTGTCGCAGGCGTAGGCATCCCTTTGTTAGGCACCTGGCTCTGGGAAAAGACAAAGGAGAAAATCAAAGCATATAGAGCATCGTCTGCATCTCTGCCTCAGTGATGCCCTTCTCCTCCAATAAAGGACGTTCACCATTGATCATGGACAATGCATCCTTTTCCGTCTCTTTCAGATAACGCTGGAAACATCCCACCGCCTCCCCGTTCTTTCCGCTGAGCCACAGGCAATAGCCGTAGTTCAGCAAATCCTCTGGCTGTGCATGGTCTGCCACCAACTGCGAGTATATCTTATCTGCCTGCTCGTACTTGTCGTTGCAGGTCAGCACCCACGCCATGACACGATTCACGTTCATGTCGTCAGGCGACTCATAGTTCAGTCTATAGAGATCCTTCAACGCTTCCTCATGACGACTCAACTTAGAGAGACAAACGGCACGGTTTAAGAGATAGGACTTCTTGTCTGGCTGCACCTTCAACAGGTAGTTATATTCATTCAAGGCCTCTTTATAATTACCAAAGACAAAGAGAGCCCTGGCATGTCCAAGATGGGCTTTCTCGTCTTCGGGTTCCAACGCCAATGCCTTCTCATAGAGACTAACGGCTTCATCAAACATGTTAACGAAACTACAGCCAGACCTCATCGACAGATAGCCCGCCATCATATAGAATCGGAAGTCACGATGCGCCTTTCCACAGTTGTCCAGCACTTTAACAGCCTCATTCCAGCGGTGTTGTTTGATGAGGAAGGCTGCCACATCATTGAAACAAGTCTCCAAAGGCGTATCTCTGAATATCGGGTTGGCGAAGAAGATTTCATCCATGTGCTCGAAGGGACTCCGGAACTCGCTCCGATGGGAAAATATCTTATAGAAACGGTATAGGTCCTGTAAGTAGAGTCGGCGGATATAGGCTGTACTGCTCAGCACTTCCTGAGCCACCTCGCCGAAACTGGCCTCTCCCCGCTCAAACATCTGGAGCATATCCTTAGGAATCCGATCCACCACCTGTGAGAAGGCGAGCACAAACGAATACTTGTCACTATTACAGAAAGGTGCCACATTAAAAATCGAAGACAAGAATTGGTTGTTCTTAAACCGTTCGGTGACTTCTGCAATCCCCGGATGGTCCTCATAGAAGGGTACAAACCAGTTGCTCATATCCTGGAAGAACGAGAAGCGTTTCATCTGAGAGAATCCACCGAAATAAATATCAGAGCCTTGTTTTTGCATGTCCTGCATCCGTTGGAAACTCTCCTCCATCTGTTCCATGCGCCGTTCCTCCTCATCAGGATGCAGGATATCGTTGAGGGAGTCTTCTTCAACCTCCTCGATACCGTTGCGCGTAATCTTATAATTACCGTTTTTCAACAAATCAGGTATTATCTCCTTTTGGATGGTCTGATGGTCTTTCTCTGCATTGACACAATAGATGATCTGTTGTTGCAACTGCATCAGTTCCAGACAAACCGCCTTGTCCGCCAATAGATTTTTCAATTCCTCCATCTCTTCACCATAGAGACAAGTGGCAGTCTCGCTGCACAATGCCATCACCCACCCCACCAGTGCACGCTGTCGGATATTCTCGTCCGTTGCCTGCTGATAGACATGCAGTAGGAGACGGAATTTCGCCATGTCAAAATGATTGATGACGGCTATCGTGATGGCACTAGCTAACAGTTGCTGGTCATAGCTCTCTATCGTCGGAGAGAGCAGGATTTCCTCGATGGCAGAAGCCTGTCCGTCTGTCCAGATGGATGAGAGCCATAGGTTGTCAAACCACTCACTCATCAACTGATGGTGCTGTCGGTGCAATTCTTTCTCATGTTTATCGCGGACGTGGGAAGGTTCTAGTTCCATCATCGCCATATCTGACACATACGACTCCAAAGCCTCTCGCAATGTCTGCACAGACCAGTTACGCGCCGTCATCCGCAGACGCATATAGACTGCCGACAGGAACGTCGATTGTCCTACCGCATGGTTTATCTGCGCATCGACATAGATTACATACAACCGATGCAGTAGTTGGGTATAGAGTGTGGGCAGTTGGGGGTCTTTATAGCCTTGCTTCCAATAGTCGGCCATCCGTTGGAAGTCAGCCTGTATGGCATAGAGACGGTCACTCAAAGCCTGATTCGGATATTTCGACAAATAAATCTCCATCGCCGATATTGCGCTCGACAATCCCTTGCTATTGAGCCTGTCATAGACATCCATCAGATCATTGTTCATCATCATTCTTATTTCTTTGAAAGCCATTGCTGCACCCGTTCGATATCTTTCTCACGGGGTTTGGAAATATGATTGAACTTCAAACTCTTAGGTATGGTATCGACAGCCTCACGCTTCACCTTGCAGTATTTCATCACAAGGTCCTTGTAGTATGCCACACCATAATGGTTGATGGAGTCGCAGGCCTCGTTATAGCCTTTCACAAAAACTTCCATCTGCCGTTTGCGGTTTTTGTCGTCCATTCCCTTCGAACGTATCACGATGGCTCCCATCTGCATATCCTGTTGACGAGTGTCGAAGATGACCTTGTGCTTCAACCAGCGGGCCTGGGCTGCCTGTGGCTCCGTCATCACGAGAGCATCCATCTCATTGTTTTCCAACATCTTCAGACGCACGTGAACGTCATTGATTTGAAGACGGAACACACGCTCGGGTTTTAACTTCGCACTATCCACCACCATATCACCTATCAGGTCTGTCACAGAATAGCGTGTCATCGCCAACATCTTGTCGTCGAGATGCTTCAGGTCAGTAATACGGGCTACACGATTAGTCACGATCTGCCAGTAGGCATTCGTCGCTGTCAGGTATTCTATTGGAGTTTCCTGTTTTATCATCCGCTCTGCCCGCACAAGATCGGTAATACCCAGTTCCACACGATTGTTCATCAGAGCCGTATCCACATCCATCTGTGCTGTGAAATGCTTCAGACGGATATCTACAGCCGTGTCAAACATCTGGTGGTCTTTAGCCAGATACAAGGGCAGACAGTCGAGCGTCGGCAGCACAGCCACCTTCAGAGCAGCAGAGTCTTCCCGAGCCAATTTCAGGCGTTGCGCACGAGTGATACGCTTCGTCTCCTCGTATGATTGTTCGCAGCCAACCAGCAGTATCAACAAAATGATAATCCCAAAAACTACTTTCTTCATAATCGGGTGCAAAAATACAAAATAATTATGAATTATACATTATTAATTATGAATTATTTCGTATCTTTGCACCAATTATGGCAAAAGACAAAATCGCATACGTATGCTCCAACTGCGGCCAGGAGTCGCCGAAATGGATAGGCAAATGTCCCTCATGCGGGCAATGGAATACGTTTAAGGAAATCCGAGTAGCAGGTGACACTGGCACTCAGGCTGCCCGTTCTGCCGCTGCCTCAGTACGTAACGGACAGGCCATAGGTACTAAAGGCAATAAAGTGTTACGTCTCCGAGACATCTCCAACCAGGACGATCCTCGCATCGACATGCATGACGAGGAACTGAATCGTGTCCTCGGTGGCGGACTTGTGCCAGGCAGCATTGTACTCTTAGGTGGTGAGCCGGGTATTGGCAAATCCACCCTTTCCCTCCAGACCGTACTCCAGATGCCCGAAAAGCGCATTCTCTACGTCAGTGGTGAAGAATCTGCCCACCAATTGAAGATGCGTGCTAACAGGCTGGCAGGTGACAGTGAGAATTTGCTCATTCTCACCGAGAACTCCCTTGAAGCCATCTTTGACCATATCAAGGAAGAACAGCCAGAACTTATCGTCATCGACTCCATCCAAACCATCATGACGGAGGACGTGGAGAGTTCCGCTGGTTCCATTGCCCAAGTGAGGGAATGCGCCTCCTCCCTACTCCGCTTTGCCAAGTCGAGCGGTGTACCCGTCATCCTCATCGGACATATAACGAAGGAAGGTACCCTCGCAGGGCCGAAGATCTTGGAGCACATCGTCGATACCGTCATCCAATTTGAGGGCGACCAGCACTATATGTATCGTATCCTCCGCTCGATGAAGAACCGCTTCGGCTCCACCTCAGAACTAGGTATCTATGAGATGCAACAGAACGGACTCCGACAAGTCTCGAATCCATCAGAACTCCTACTCACACAGGATCACGACGGACTCTCAGGCATCGCCATTTCAAGTGCCATCGAGGGTGTACGCCCCTTCCTCGTCGAGACTCAGGCGCTGGTCTCGTCAGCCGCTTACGGCACGCCACAACGTTCTGCTACGGGTTTCGACCAACGTCGCCTCAACATGCTCCTCGCCGTATTGGAGAAACGCGTCGGCTTCAAACTGATGCAGAAGGATGTGTTTATCAATATTGCTGGCGGCCTGCGCGTCACTGATCTCGCTATGGATCTCTCTGTCATTGCCGCCGTGCTCTCGTCGAATGTCGATACCCCTATAGAGTCGGGTTGGTGCATGGCTGGCGAGGTGGGTCTCTCAGGTGAGGTGCGCCCCGTCAACCGTATCGAACAGCGTATCGCCGAGGCCGAGAAACTGGGATTCACGGATATGATTATCCCCAAATACAACCTTCAGGGATTCGATGCTAAGAAATACCACATCACCCTCCACCCCGTCCGCAAGGTCGAAGAGGCCTTACGCGAACTCTTCGGCTGATGCAAAAAAACTATAAATGTTCAACGGTCAATGGTCAATGTTCAATGAATTTTAGTAATTTTGCAGTCGCTTAACGAGAAGTTATTCACATTATTAATATAATACAATTATGACAATCAACGAATTCAACTTTGCCGGTAAGAAGGCAATTGTACGTGTAGATTTCAACGTACCCCTGGATGAGAACGGTAAGATTACAGACGACACCCGTATCCGTGGTGCTCTTCCCACTCTGAAAAAAATTCTTGCTGACGGTGGTGCCACTATCATCATGTCGCACATGGGTAAGCCCAAAGGAAAGGTCAACCCGAAACTTTCTCTGGGTCAGATTCGCGAGGCTGTAGAGAAGGCCCTCGGTGTTCCTGTTGCATTTGCTCCCGACTGCGCCAAGGCTGCTGATGCAGCAAAAGCCCTGAAGATGGGTGAGGCTCTGCTGCTCGAGAACCTCCGTTACTATCCTGAGGAAGAAGGCAAGCCCGTAGGCATCGACAAGGCAGATCCAGCATACGACGAGGCTAAGAAGGCTATGAAGGCTTCTCAGAAGGAGTTCGCAAAAACACTTGCTTCTTATGCAGACTGCTATGTGATGGACGCTTTTGGTACCGCTCACCGCAAGCACGCCTCTACTGCTGTTATCGCCGACTACTTCGACGCTGACAACAAGATGTTGGGTCTGCTCATGGAGAAGGAGGTACAGGCTGTCGATAACGTACTCAGCAACATCAAGCGCCCGTTCGTTGCCATCATGGGTGGCTCGAAGGTCTCTTCTAAGATCGGAATCATCGAGAACCTGCTTGGTAAGGTTGATAAACTCATCCTCTGCGGTGGTATGACCTACACCTTCGCCAAGGCTCACGACGGTGAGATCGGTAACTCTATCGTAGAACTCGACAAACTCGACGTGGCTCTGGGTGTTGAGGAACTGGCAAAGAAGAACGGCGTAGAACTCGTGCTCGGTTCTGACTGCACAGCCACCAACGGCCTCGACTTCGGTACAATGACCGTGAAGCCCGGCTCTGAGATCATCAACTGCCCCGCCAATAATGTTCCCGCTGGCTTTGAGGGTGTTGACGCTGGTCCTGCCTCTCAGGACGACTTCCGCAAGGCTATCAAGGGTGCCAAGACTATCCTCTGGAACGGTCCTGCTGGTGTCTTTGAGTGCGACGACTTCACAGCCGGTAGCCGTGCCATCGGTGAGGCAATCGCTGAGGCAACTGCCGAGGGTGCATTCTCACTGATCGGTGGTGGCGACTCTGTGGCTTGTGTCAACAAATTTGGCTTGGCCGACAAGGTATCTTACATCTCCACAGGTGGTGGTGCACTGCTCGAAGCCATCGAAGGTAAGGTGCTCCCAGGTGTGGCCGCAATCAAAGGCGAATAAATGAAAAGACTATCTATAATCATCATGATGGCTGCAGCGTTTACCGCATGCAGCCATCGTGCTTCTATGGGGCGTGCTGCGGATGCTGATTCTCTCAGCATCGACAGCGCAGCGGTTCTTTCTGCGGCTGACACTGACAGTTCATACATAGAGGTAGAAACCGTCAAATTTGAGAAGAACGACTCTACGGCCGAAGTGTCACTCCTCGTCCAATGGCCAACGAAGGGCGAAAAAGTCATCGTGGATAGTCTGCGGAAACATATTTGTTATCTTCTTGGAAACGACGACATCGACAGTCCCAAGGCTATCCAAGACTATGGCCAGTCGTTGTTCGAGTCGCTGTCTATTGATTGGCACGGTGTTTACGATGATATGGAACCTGACGAACGTCTTGGTGCCTTCTCAAAGGAGCACGACATCACTCTGCTGACCCAGACCAGTCGTTATGTCACCTATTTCTATCGCACCTTCGACTATGGCGGTGGCGCGCATGGTTATACCACCGATGTTGGTTTTACCTTCCGCAAGAGCGATGGCAAGCAGATAAAACTGGTTAAGGACACCGATTCGCCTAAACTTGCCAAACTCATCAAAGAAGGGGTAAAACATTTCTTTGCAGGTGGCCCTGACAAGACGATGACAGACGAAGAAGTGCTGGAGTTCCTCTTTGCGGAAGAAGTAGAAGCCCTCAACAATCTTCCCCTTCCTGGTAATTCCCCCTATCTCACCGATACTGGTGTTGTCTTCCTCTACACCCAATACGAGATAGCCCCCTACTCTTCAGGCATCATTACCTTCGAGGTCCCCTTTGCGGATATTCTCCCTTTCCTCACCCCTGAGGCAAAAGAGTTAATCCAGTAGAATTAATCCAATATACCCTTTAATAACAGAAAGGCTCTCAATGAGAGCCTTTCTATGTATATTTAGAAAAAGACAGCCAAGATCTATACCTTTTCTTCTTCCAGGAAATCCCACATGCTGTTCTTCACGTCAATCATATACCTCAGGTTATAGAAGTTGTCTATCACCCAACGGCCATCCTCATAAACGAGATCAATGCGCGCCGGCGTATATTTATCTGATTCATATACCGTGAAATTGACAGAGGCCGTCATCTCCGAGCCGTAATACATGTTAGTAACCACAAATTCATCGAAAGAAACAATTACTCCCGACTCACGCGTCATAGACCAATAGTTAATCTCAGAAAACAAGTCGTTCGTTCTCGCCTCCTTGGAACGGACGTTCATCAATAACTTGTTCCAAGACTTTGAACAAAAGCTCCTATCATACAACTCGCTGTCATACGCGCCGCCATGAGCCGTAAAGTCAGATTTTATCATGCTATAGATGTCCTTGACACGAGCCAAGACGGCCTCCCGCTCGACCATTAGGCGCACCTCGGAATAGAGAGTATCTGCCGACACTACAGTGTCAACAACAAGACTCTCATCGGGGTTATTCTCAACACTTACCTGTTTGTCGTTGTGACAACCTATCATCAGAAATATCATCACTAGACATAGTGATAACACAATCTTTTTATCCTTAAAATGGTTCAATTTTTAATGGTCTTTTGAATTTCGGGCACAAAATTACAAAAAAAACATGAACCATCAAAGAATATCGGCACTTTTTTCGGATTTTTTAATTATTCCGTTTCCTCTCCGTTGATATTCTTGAACCAAGCATTGATTTCACGACCTTCCGGCACCTGGTCGAGGTAAGCCTTAGCCTCCTCCTTGGAGATATCCTTACCATTGAGCGAACACTCATCCACCTCACCATAAATTTCAAGGACAAAAAGTTTCCAGAGTTTCTTTCCATTCTGGAAGGCATAGATGATACGCTGATATGAAGGACCTCCGGCAGAACCTTCGAACTTGAGGTAACTGATACCATCCTTCTGACACGAGGAAGGACTCTGATGGGCGTTCTCTATGTCGATGAGGGTGAACTTGCCGTCTTTGCGAATGAAGAAAGCACCATTCTTGTCATCCTTGTCGCGCAACCAGATCCACTCGTTATCATAGTCGATATAGCAGTGGGCCCATTTGGTAAGTTCGACATACTTATGATCATGCGGATCATCAGCAAGATAGAGTTTCTGCATCTGAGCAAAGTCCTTCTTCCACACAGGAATCTCCTCATCAACCATAGCGTGGTACATCTCGTATTGGTGTTCGATGAGTTTGCCGTCTCTCAGGTAAATCAGACCTGTACAGAAACTCTCTGGCGCACCATGGGTAAAACAGAGTTCAAGACCCTTCGGGCCCTCGAAAGCAGCCACGATATCGTTGGAGATATAGCCATCGGCATCTGCATTCCACGTGCAACCATATTCCTCGTCATAATAACCCAACTGCTCATACTTATACACCTTATCGCCGTCAATCAGCACCTCCAAAGCGAGGGCGTACTTGCGGTCGGCGTCATACTTGTCCTTGGGAGCCTTCTTGTATTCGCCCTGGAACTCCACCGTACCGTGGATATAACGACCACCGATCATCTGGAGTTTTGAAGAGTTCGAGGCTTTCATGCCGTACTCTTTTTCCAGTGCCTTGACAATATCGGCAGGGAGTTTGGGATAGGCACCATTTCCATCCAATTCCTTGATGGCAAGTTGCTTGCGGGATTTCAGGTAACTATCAGTAACGATTACCAGGCCCCAGCCGTCGACGAAGAACTTGTCATTGCGCTTCTCCTTGGCGTTGACGTTCTCAAAGCGGGCACAGAGGGATGGAATTTGTTCACGACCATGTATCTCACCGATGCTGGGAGTATTGCCGTCGGGATCTTTCAGTACCTCATCAATATACTTGATCTTGATGATCTTGTCGCCATCGAGCAGATTGGTATATTGGGCGGCATTGCGACGGAACATCTCCTGCAGTTCCCAGGATTTCCGCCAAACGTCGTAGTAGTCCTCATTGTCCTTCGACTTCTTCGGTTCCTCGACATGGGCCCAGTAGAGCATTTGCAAGTACTTCCCACCATTGCTGAAAAGGAACATCGGCAGCGGCGTGGTGTCGTTCTCTTCGATGATACTATCAAGGACGGTGGTACTCGTCGAATCATTACTGTCAGCAGGAGCCGTCTGGCCCTTGTTCGTACAACTGATCATCACTGCCGTCGCGCAAACGGCCACAAAAATTAGTTTCTTCATATTGTTACTCTATTTTACCTTTTTACTTTTCCAATACATAGCGGTCCTTGTCCGCCTTGGCTTCCTCCGACTTAATGAGTTCGATATTCAACGTCTCGACAAGGCTGAGTTCATCGAAGACCTCATCGTTCGACGGACGGGGCGAGAACCAGGGCTGACCGCCGAAATACTCCACCAGGTCGGGCGATGACATCATATAACCGTGCTTGGCCAAGATGGCATTGCGCATGATACGGAGGGTGGATTTCTTAAACTTACTGAACTGGCGGTCATTGAGCAGCACCACACTGGCGTAGCCGAAACGAGGGGCGGTGTTCACCCACATCAACTGCTTCTTCTCGCCCTTACGCGAAAAGAGACCGTACTCGTCTATCTCTACATTGTAGAAGGTCAGGCCGTCAAGTGTCGGCACAACCTCCCACGTCCCTTCGAGGTCAGTGAGTCCGCTGATCTTCATCACACCCGTCACAATGCCATTAAACAAGATATTCTGGTATTCGGCACGAGCCACACCGTGTTCGTAGATGATCCCATGACCGATCTCCAACGTGTCGCCATACTGATCAATATATTTACCCATGATCTGCTGAATCCACTTGCCCTCAGCCACCTTCTCACCATCGGCCATCTGTGTCCCGTCTAAGATATATTGCAGACGGTCTTTCTTGTCGTAGAAACAGAGCAGTTTCCAACCCTGTTTCTCAACATACTTCACACGGGGTATGCTGGCGTAGGGATTGTCGGCATCGGGTCCGGGTTCGTCACTCAACACATAGGTATCCGACTTGCTTGTGGGCGTGAGACGGAACGCCAGTTCCTCTCCCTCGGCTGTGGCTACGAAAGTGATAGACTTGTTGGCATTCACCTTCGCTATATAGTCGAGGCTACCACTGTTCCATTTGGAACCATTCCTAATACCCTGAGCACTCAGAGTGAACAGTGAACAGTAAATAGTGAACAGTGTCACTACCACCTTCATCACTACTTCCTTATTCATCCTAGTAATCATAATTGTTAGTTTCTATTTACTAATTATTAATTAACCACGTCTGGTCCTATCGGTTCCTTACGAGGCTCTGGAATAAAGGTGGCATCATCGCTAAACAGATTATCATGCTTAGGAGCCACAATCTGCGACTGTGACCCAAGGTTCGGATGATAGACCTTACAACCAATCAACGTGAACTCATCGTCAGCCTCAAACAAGGGAGCACTGGACCAGTTGGCAAAGAAGCGACAATCATTGAACTCCACTCTCTCACAGCCACGTATGGTAATGAGTTCGTACTCACGGTTGTTGAAGAAGTCACACTGAGTAAACTTCACCGCCTCCGAACTATATAGTTCCATGATGCCATAGGTACAATCGTGGACAGAGGTCTGATACAGTGATAATTCCCTTGTATCACGTGCCACAACACCATAGGTGCCGCAGCCATAGAGGTCGCAATTGAAGATATTGTTACGACTTCCACCTGTCACGCCAATGACACCACCGTCGCAATAGCCACCCTCGGTATGGCCAATGGTGAGGTTTTCCACGATACAGCCCTCACAGTCCATAAAACTCAGACAGAAGGAATAGCGGGGGTTGACCTCGATGCTAGCATTGTGCTTGCCGCGGATAACGAGACCATGGAAATTCCTCAATACCAACTCCCGACCATCGTTAGTGAAATCGCTAATGACAACAGGCGCACCATCAATGTCGCGCTCAGCGATGGTCACCCAGGCACGTCCCGGAACACCCGAGAACCAGTCCTCACGCTCCAGAATGCGCGAAAGATTCAGGTGGACATCTTCATCCAACTCGATGGTACGGTTATTGCCCAGGGCATTGATAAACTGCTCCTCAGTGGTGACGGTGATGATATCATCGACAGGCTCAAGCATATCAGGCGCCGTCTCAGTATTCTCGTAGCGCACGCGGTTGCCGTCTTCCTCTGCCTCATCACTCTTGATGAGTTGGATGTTTGTCAACTCAATGATGCTCAGTTTGATGCTATTATTGTCTTTTGCAGGCTTGTACCAAGGCTGCTGACTGAAATACTCTTGCAAGTCCTTCGACTGAAACTTCCACCCGTGACGCGCCAGGATCTCATTGCGCAGCAGACGCAACTGGGGCTTCGAGAAACGCCCTAAGTAACGGGTGTCCAGCAGATAATTCTGCAACATCCAACTTACCTCGCGCTCCTCAGCAATCTTCTGTTGCGCCACACAATTCTTGAGGTTGTCGGGGGTCAGTGTCAGCGTGTAGCAACAGTCGCCATTGGGTTTGCGCACTGCCAGGAAGTTCATACCTTCCTGACGGACATACTCAACGGTCCACCCTACCTGCCCTCTGATAAATATCCAGTTGTACTTATTAGTAGAAGCAAGGGTATATTGCCCCACCTTGCCTGCCACCTTTAGGAGACGGAAAGAGTCGCCTCCCATATCCTCACTCTCACCGTCCATTCTGACGTCACCCTTCGCATCAACGGTTGCCGTATAGAGACGCACGCCGTCCCACCACTTCGAACCGTTCTGAATCGTCTGGGCCTGCGTGCTGCAAATGGTCAGCAACATCAGACCAATACTCATAATACTCTTAATTTTCATTTTTATGGATATACAAAATGAGAACCGTTCCATTTTAGTTATTTCTGAATCTTCCCCATGGGGAACTACCGTTAACCACGTTGTTTATAGTCTTCTTACTCAGGCCCGAGGTTACGCGACATGATGTCATTGTCAAGGGGATTGGGGGAGAAGAAGTTCTTCTTGCCAGACTGGTCAGCCTGATCTATCGTTCCAAGATTCTCTGTAGGATGATATACCTTGCAACCAGAGAGGTAAAATTCATTATCGAGCTGAAAGAGCGGCGCATCGCCCCAGTTGGCGAAGAAACGACAATCATTGAATGACAGGCCCTGGACGCCCCATCCCTGAATGAGCGTATATTCACGGTTGTTGAAAAAGTCGCAGGTAGTAAACTTCACTGCCACACAATCACGGAGATCCATGATGCCATATGTACAATCATGGATATTCGATTTAATCATGCCAAAGTCGGTGGTCTCACGCAGAACCAGTCCATAGGTGCCACAACCATAGAGGTCACATTTGTTCACCAGAATCTGCTTTCCTCCATCCACACCAATGACACCACCATCGCAGAAGCCTCCTTCGGTATGACCAATCGTCAGGTTCTCCACCGTACAATCCTCGCAGTTAACGAAACGGAGACAGAAAGCATAACGAGGATCAACCTCGATGCTGGAGTTACGGGAACCACGAATAGTAAGGTTCTTGAAGTTCTTCAACGTCAACTGGTGACCATCGGTAGCATACTCACTAATCACCAGAGGTTCCTTACTGATACCCAATGCATCATAGTCAGCCCAAAGGCGACCAGGTTTCCTGAATTCGGATTCCTTCTCCAGAATGCGCGATAGGTTGAGGTGGACATCTTCATTAATGATGATGGTGCGATTCGGACGGAGGCTGGCAATAAACTGCGCCTCTGTGGCGACGTGATAGACCTGTTCGCCGTCTGCCTCCTCTGGTCCATCGACTAACTCACGCAGATCCTGATTAAAGGTTGAACCAGAAGAGTAATCCGCATAAGCACGCTCCTCATCAGGCACAGCTTCTTCGCTCTTAATAAGCTGGATGTTCAATTGTTCAATGACACTCAGTTTGATGTTATTGTTATCTGCCACAGGACGATACCATACTTGACGACGAAAATAGTCCTGCAAGTCCTTCGACTGGAACTTCCATCCGTGACGCGCCAGGATCTCATTGCGCATCAGACGTAATTCATCCTTCGAGAAGCGGCCCAGATAGGTGGTGTTCATCAGCCAACTCTGCAGCATGTCACTGACAGGTTTCTGCTCTGCACTGCGCTCCTGACCAAGACTGTTCTCCAAATTGTCGGGGGTGAGTGTCATCTTCCATACAGCATCTCCCTGGGGATTACGGATTGCGAGGAAATACATACCTTCCTGACGGACATACTGCACGCGCCAACCTACCTTCGCACGTAGCGAGGAAGCCTGATCAACTGTGCCTGCGAGGATGTATTCACCCTGCTTACCTGCAACCTTTGTCAGTTCGAAACGGAAACCGCCTTCATGCTCACCAATACCATTCATCGTAACTTTATCACCAGCGACGCTGGCAGTATAAAGCACAGAGCCGTCCCACCATTTCGAACCGTTCTGAATGGTCTGGGCATTCAGAGTGAATAGTGAACAATTAATAGCGAATAGTGTCACCACTAATCTCTTCAACACGCATTTATTCATCATAGTAATCATTATTACTAATTATTAATCTTGCTTCTTGCAGCAAAACCTGCCTGGAGATCTTCAACAGTAAGCTCCGTCAACTCCGACTTACTGAGGTTTGACCTTCCTGAAAGACGGTTGGCCTGCTGCTGAATGCTCTTCTCAAACACGTTACGGGCATAGCGGGCATTACCGAAGTTACGGTCCTTATGCGCCACAGCATAATCGAAACGCTCCTTGAGGTAGGTCTGTGCATCTGGAGAAAGGGTATATTGGTTCTTTTTCATATACATCTTGAAAATCTCTGCCAACTCCTTACCCGTATAGTCGGGGAAGTCTATATAACGGTTAAAGCGCGACTGCAAACCAGGGTTGGAGTCGATGAAACGCTGCATTTCGTTTTTATAACCTGCAATAATCACCACCAGACGGTCACGATAGTCCTCCATACGTTTCAACAGCGTGGAGATGGCTTCCTGACCATAGTCGCTGCCATTACCGTCCTCAGGCACCAGCGAATAAGCCTCGTCGATGAAAAGCACACCGTCGAGGGCCTGCTGTATGACAGTATCTGTCTTAAGGGCAGTCTGCCCCATGAACTTAGCCACGAGTCCGCCACGGTCGGTCTCTACGGTATGTCCTTTCTTCAGCACACCAAGATCCTTATAGATACGTCCCACGATACGGGCCACGGTGGTCTTACCCGTACCAGGAGAGCCGTAGAACACGAGGTGATAAGATACCTTGGCCGTCTTCAGTCCCTGTACCTCACGCTGCTTCTGCAGTTTCACAAAGTTCGACAATGAGCGAACTTCCTCCTTCACGCTGCCGAGACCAATCAGGTCATCGAGTTCCTTGTAAGGATCACCCTCCAAAGGCTCGTTGACAATGACGGAGTCTTTCTTTTCTACCTGTTCTGTCTGCTGGGCTGTTTCTTCTGTGGCATCTGTTTTATCATCATCGTCAGCAAAGATACCCACAATAATCAACAGCACAAAAAAGCCCAGACTCAAACAACCGCAGCCTTTCAGAAACTTGCCCGCCATCTGTTTAAAGTCATTCATATCCATATATATAGTTTATTAGTTGACAAACTTTCGTTTGCAAAGATACAACTTTTTACTGACACCAACAAGTTTTTACATAAAAAAGTGGCTGCATCATTGATGCAGCCACCCTGATTGATTATTAATCTTAAACTACTTTTCGATTAGAAGTTGTAGTAGAGACCGAAGGTCAGGTTGTTACCATCGAGGTTGAAACCGAAGGTATTCAGAGCCTTAGCACCCTCTGTGTCGTCCTTAGAGTTTGAGTAACCCAGGAAACCGAAGTGAGTAACGAAACTCAGTTTGTCGTTCAGGTTTACAGCAACACCAGGCTTCAGACCTACCTCGAAGGTGTTGTTCTTATAAGCATGATACTTTGTGTTAGTGTAACCAACACCACCATCGATGAACACGTTGATCTTGTCGAGTTTAGCAACAGTGAAACGAGCATAAGGAGCAACAGAGAATTTCTTCACCTTAGCCTCATCCTTACCAGCCTCACCATAACCAAGAACAGCACCGATAGCCACGTTCTCGCTGATGTTATAGCCTACCTCAGGCATGATTGACCAAACAGATGTGCTGTTGCCATCATAAGACTGAGAAGCGAAACCAACGCTACCACCAATGTAACCCTGAGCGTTCATTGCAGTTGCAACAAAGGCAGCTGCGATAGTCATCATAATCTTTTTCATTTTTCTATTCAATTTATTAAATTAAACATCGGCATTTGGTCGTTACAACCGCTTGCCATTAACTTAAATGCGGTGCAAAGGTATGGCAAATACAAATACGTTGTGTTTAAATTTGTAAAAAAGTACGTTTTTTTGCTCGTTTTATTGATTAAAATCAATTATCTGGTGGTATTTTTATGCATTTTTCTTTAATAACGAAATCTGAGACATATCATTTTATTCCAACTGGATCCTGGTCAAACAAAAGGGTGAGGAAACAATTCCCCACCCTAATTCGGAGTTAATCCCTATTTAAAATTATTTGTAGTTCACGGGCTGCAACTTGGCGCCGAGAGCCTGTACTACGCCATACTGTCCTTTCACAGTCTTCTGCAAATCCATCTTCTGCATCACATACTTGTCGCCCTGCTTGCAGATAACAGCAACAGGCACTGAGTAGTGAGTGATGTTGTACGGATACTTCGGATTCTTGAACGTATGCCAACTGCTCTCCAAATAGATAGTCTTCACGTACTCCAAGTTGGCAGTCTGAGCCCATTTCTTGGCGGCAGCATCGCCATTGGTCTTGATGTCGGCACTAACATTTACACCTGAAGGCATATCCACAGGTTTCATGTTGGCCACACCGCACACTTCAACCATCTTAACATACATTGCGTTGTTGTTCTGCGCCCACTTGGCAGCCTCGAGTTCCACCTTGCGGACGTTCTCGTCGGTAGCGCTGTACTGCGGATGATCAGCGATAATTCTATCCTTCAGAGCCTCAGCCAAGAAGTAGCCGTGAGCCAGGCTTACCGACCCTTGCTGGATGGCAGCCTCGGCATTCTGATACTGCATCACTGCATACTCGCAGATGTCCTTCAGTGCAATCTTCTTCTTGGCGATTTCGATGGCATAGTCCTCGCGATTTCTGCGCTCAGTAATCATGTCCGACTCAGAAGCCCATGGCAGCATCCAACCCTTGTTAGCATTCACCACACCCTTAGTCTTATCGGCCATCATATACTGCAGATAAATCATATACGTCGGCGTATCGTAGAGCAATACCATGGCGAACACCTTAAAGTTGTCAAGCGTAGGATTATCGACAAATGCCTTCGTCCAAGCGTAGCGTGGAAGTTCGTCGATGGGCACTGCAATTTTCTTGTCAGCGCCGATAGTAACATAATCGGTCAGTCCGAAGGCTGTGGTAGTACCCAAATTGGGGAAAATCTCTTTGAAAATCTTCATGTGGGCAGCCACCTGCATCTTGTAGGCATCCGACTTGCGGTCGCCATTAAAAGTAAGATTAGGAGCCCACTCGCCCCAGTCAGCCTCTTTGCCATTCCAGCGCCATACCACGTTCGAAGCATCGGGAGCGTCTCCAGTTGGGATGCCGGCAGCATCGGCTGCATTGTTGACAGCCTGATTCTTGGTATCATCAATTTTCTGTTCTACTTTATCTTTAGCAGCCTTCTTTGCCTTGCCAGCCAGACCTTTCAGTCCGCCTAACTGGGCGTTTGCATTTACTGCGCCTCCTAACAGGAGCATTGAAACCACAAGGGTCTTTACGATTAATTGACTCTTTTTCATTTATACAAATAGATTAATATAGTTTACTTAAACTTAATGCTGTTGAGCACACCCATAACCAGTTCCTGCTTCTCGAATGCGAACTCAGGTATAGCGAAGTTGTAGCAACCGCCATTCTTGGTATCCTCACGCAGGAAGTAGATCATGCCAGCCTTAAACCATGTCTGGAACTTCTCGCCACCAATCACGTAGGTGCCGCTGCCAAACTTTTCGAGGCCTTTCATGCCATTGGGCACATTGTTCGCTTTCTTGATAAATTCTGCAACAGTCTCCTTAGCAGGGTGAAGCAACTGAACGCGTGTACCGGAATTTGCCTGACTACCGTCTTCTTTCAGTGGGAACACAATGCCTCTCCAACCATATTGGTCGGCTACTTCTGCCTTATGACCAGCAGGGAATTCAGCAGTAAAGTAGTCACACTCAAAGGTTTCAGCCTTAAACTCAGGCTCTTTTGGTTCTGCCTTTGCTTCGGCCTTCTGCTCTGTCTGCTCTTCAGCGACAGTTGTTGAGTCCTGACCCTCTGCGTTCTGAGCACTTTTGTTACCACATGATACGAATGCAACTGCTACAGTTGCTATTGCGACACTAAAAAACAACTTTTTCATCACGTTTAATATTTTACTATTATACTTCTATTAAATCACTTAAATTTGATGGTTGCCAAAACGGCCTTGATAGCATCGTCGTTGGGGTTGATGTCCGGGCAGTTTACAAAAACAATTCCCTTTGTTGGCAAATCGGTCTTTATATTCCAGCAATCACCGTATGATCCATGAGCGGCCATAAAAATAGCACTCCATGTGATATTACCAATCTTAATGTCGTCTTTAGCTTCCCACGGATTGTCCCATTTTACAGAATTCTTTATATCGCGTGCGCATACTTCAGCTGCTTTAGCAGTCTCCTTAGGATCTGCATGGATTTGCATTCTTCCCTGAACACCAGTTCCGTCAGCCTTTGGAACCTTCACATACAGATACTGAGTTTTCTCGTTAGGATCGATTTCCCAACCTTCAGGAATGACGATGGTAAAATCTTCCATCTCAACGACCTGGCCTTTTACTTCCTCAACGGCTTCTGCTTCCTGACCCTCTGCGTTCTGAGCACTTTTGTTACCACACGATACAAATGCAACTGCTACAGCTGCGATTGCAAAACTAAATAATACTTTTTTCATAATTACTAATGTTTATATAAATATTAATGATTTAACTCTATCTCAGTCCTCCCCATGAACCAACAATGTTCTGGCACTGCGTATAGACTGACGGACAGTTATAAACGGTGCAGTAATCAGAGCCGTTCTTCTGAAGGATCTCCACTTGACGCTGATAAGTGTCCCATCCGCCAGAGGTGAGAATATAGAGGAATGTGTCAGTGCCACCCGTCACACCCTGCGGCGCATTGACACTGGGAGCAATCTCCACCGTGTATGGCGTAGCGGGGGAATAAGCGTTGCCGGGCTTGGCTCCCTTTAACAGAGCGGCAGGCAGATAACGTTGGATGTAGGGATCGTTGTCGTTGGCTGATGTAGCCTGGAACTTCGACTGCAACGAACGGATCATGGTGGATGCATTCTCTGAGCCACATAACAGTTCAATACATTTCTTTCCCGTGGCATTGTTGCGGGCATAAATCTCCATGGCCATAGGTATCATGGCTGCTGTACCCTCCACGCTCTTACCCAAGAGTGCTGAATAGACAGCCTGGAACTCGGTGTAGCCGCTGGGGATGTTGGAGAACGAAACAGAAACCGACTCCGAAACCGACTCATCAATCGTGTAGATGTGAGAGCCGTAGGTAACAGTATTGCCATTGACGACGGCATCTTGCTTATTCTCGTTTACCAACGAAGCCCATTTGTCGATGGTGTCTTCTTCATTGTCACTTGAGCATCCGGCTGCACTTGTCATCAGTGCGACACCCAAGAATACCATTGAGGTCATCAGTTCTCTAATTTTCATCATGCTATTAATTTAGTTTTTATTACCTTATTATTATTTTATGTTCAGTTTCATATACTTCCTAACGGCCTGGTCTATTTTGTGGTTCAGCACTTCCTCCATATCGAGAAGCCGCTCCAGATAGTCCATCGCATAATCGAATGTCTGCTCTTGTTGTTTCACCTTTGCCATTCTGCTTGGTCGTTGATTAATTTTATATTTCTGATGCAAAGGTACGGCAAAATGTACGAAACGTTGTTATCATTTCGTGAAGTTTTGTGGTCATTTGGTGTAATCACAGGTTTTACATTACACAAAATAAAGTTTTTGTAACAGTTACTGCTTTTGCTTGTCCAGATATTGTGACGGCGAAAGACCAAATGTGCGCTTAAAAGCACGGGTGAAGTTGGATGTATCGTTGTAAGCACACAACATGGCTACCTCGGATACATTCATTTCAGGATGCTGTTCAAGTAAGTGACGGGCACGACGCATGCGAACCGTCTGAATAAACGACTGAGGTGTCTCGTCAGTCAATGCCATCAGACGCTGGCGGAACTGGAACAGACTCAATCCCAGACGGTCAGCCACATGGTTGGCATCAATCTGACCAGTCTGTATCAGTTCGTTGATGGTGTTGATAGTTCTTTGCAAGAACTCACGGTCTGTGGCTTCAAGCTTATTGTCATCTTCAGTGGAGGTAAGGACGACGTGGTCGTATTGTTCATTTAGTACATTGTACTTCTCCTGCAATTCCTTGATGCGCTGGGACAGTTCAGCATTGATGCGCTGTTGCTGTTGTTGGCGGCGCCTCATCAGGAACCAGATGACTAAGGCCAACAGGATGGCCACTACAGCAGCCAGGATAGCAATCTGTTTGGCTTTCCGCTGTTGGTGGTTTTCTATCTGAAGCCAGTCATTGCCGAATTCGGCATTATACTTGGCCAACTTATCCGCTGACGTATTGTTATAGATAGAGTCTTTAAGACTGGTAAAGCGGTCAAGTTGCGTCTTAGCCTCGTCGGGATCTTGCTTCCATAGTGCTTCGTAAAGTCCCTTACGTGCATGTATCTCATTATAAGGATCGTCTAACTGCTGAAAGATGTCAGCCGCTTGACGATAGTACTCTATCGCTTCTGTCTCATGATTTAAGGCGTATTGAGCCATTCCCATCTTATTACAGGCTATTCCTAAGGACTGACGATCGCCAGCCTTTTGCAAGAAGGGGATCACTTCTTCCAGCACTTTTATCGCCTGCTGGTAGTCATGCAGTCCTATCAATGCTGAAGCCTTCTGCGCCAATCTGACCATAGCGCGCCCCTCGTTACCCTGAGCCTTATCTATCTCGTAGGCTTTCTCAATATATGTCAGCGCTTTCTGGTCGTTGCCTTGAGCATGATAGATCTCTGAGGCCATGGCCTGCAGGATAGCCATACGATTGGGATTGTTGGCCTTCTCAGCCATCTCGATTCCCTTCAACACGTATTTCTCTGCCTCCTGCTCCTGATTGGCTCCCATGTAAATGGCTGCCAGCGTATTCAGACTGGACGAGATCACATCAGGGTCACCACTCTTCTCATCAAGCACATAACACTGTTTGGCGTAGTTTGCAGCCTCTTCATAATTGGAAAGTCGGATATTGATAACGGCCAGAAGATTCAGGCAGTCAGCCTCTAAGTCAGTACCTTTACACAGAGGTAGAGCCGCACTGGCCGACTCTAATGCTTGCTTGTACTGCTGCGCTGCATAGAGGCTATCAGCCTGTTGCATCAACTGATCACCCTTATCATCATTTCCTGCCATTACGACTGATGTCAGAAGCATGCAGCATAACAGCAGAATATACCTTATTATATATATATGCCTTGTCATTCAGCCTGCAAAGATACGAATAAGTGAGCAAAAAAACAAATTATATCATAAAAAAAGACCATTCCGCAAAGCGGAACGGCCTTCCATTTAATTATCTGTGATAATTTGTTGCTTATTTGAGTTCAGCGAGGTACTTAATGGTGCGAACCATCTGAGATGTGTAAGAGTTCTCATTGTCATACCAAGCAACAACCTGAACGAGAGAGTTACCATCACCGATCTTAGAAACCATGGTCTGGTTAGCATCGAACAGTGAACCGAACTTCATACCGATGATATCGCTGGAAACGAGCTTCTCCTCAGTGTAACCGAAAGACTCGTTGGTAGCAGCCTTCATGGCAGCGTTGATGCCTTCAACGGTCACCTCACCCTTCACAACAGCGTGCAGGATAGTGGTAGAACCAGTAGGAGTGGGAACGCGCTGGGCAGCACCAATCAGCTT
>JAGCPK010000005.1 GCA_017965725.1 Prevotella sp. | reverse complement strand
GGAAATTCGCAAACACGAGATTCAGGCACCTTTCTACGATCCCAACGAGGAACCGGTGATGGATGTCAACAAAATTCGCGAACTTCTACCCCACCGTTATCCAATGCAGTTGGTGGATAAAGTAATCTCACTCGGTGCCACCACTATTGTCGGTATCAAGAACATCACCGCCAATGAGCCTTTCTTCCAAGGGCATTTCCCACAGGAGCCCGTCATGCCGGGTGTACTACAGATTGAGGCAATGGCACAATGCGGCGGTCTGCTGGTGCTGAACACCCTTGAGGAGCCAGAGCGCTGGAGTACCTATTTCATGAAGATTGACGATGTGAAGTTCCGTCAGAAAGTAGTGCCAGGTGATACCCTCATCTTCAAAGTAGATCTGTTGGCACCTGTTCGTCATGGTATCTCGTCAATGAAGGGCTACATCTTCGTTGGAGACCATATCGTGGCCGAAGCAACCTTCACTGCACAAATAGTAAAGAACAAATAAGATATGGCAAATCAGATACATCCTATGGCTATCGTTGACCCAGAGGCAAAACTGGGCGATGGCAATGTGATTGGTCCTTTCTGTGTGATTGATAAAAACGTCATCATCGGTGACAACAATAAGTTCCTCAATAATGTAACGATACATTATGGAGCCCGTATAGGTAATGGCAACGAGTTTTTCCCGGGGGCATCTATCTCTACAAAACCTCAGGACTTGAAATTTCAAGGCGAGGAGACCACCTGTGAAATTGGCGACAACAATTCCATTCGCGAGAATGTTACCATTAGTCGTGGTACAGCCTCGAAGGGCAAGACCGTTGTAGGCAACGGTAACCTTCTGATGGAAAATATGCATGTGGCTCACGACTGTGTGATAGGCAATGGATGCATCATAGGAAACTCAACAAAATTTGCTGGTGAGGTGGTTGTTGATGACTTCGCCATTATCTCAGCCACCTGTCTTTTCCACCAATTCTGTCACGTAGGTAGTTATATCATGTTCCAAGGAGGCACAAGAACAAGTCAGGATATTCCTCCCTATGTAATAGCAGGTAAGGAACCTGTACGCTATGCAGGCGTCAATCTTGTAGGACTACGTCGCCGTGGCTTTCCCCGTGAGACGATCGAGGCCATTCATGAGGCCTATCGCATCATCTATTCTCAGGGTGTGCTGAAAGATGGAGTTGCCATGGCTCGCGAACAATTCCCTGATTCGAAGGAGGTAGATTACATCTGCACATTTATAGAGAATTCCAAACGTGGTGTTATCCGATAAGACTCTGATTGTCATCACAGGCCCTACGGCTGTCGGTAAAACACGGCTTTCTCAGGATATTGCCAAGCACTTTGACATTCCTATCATTAATGCCGATTCACGACAGATTTACAAAGAACTGAACATCGGAACCGCTTGTCCTACACCCGAAGAGATGCAAGAGGTAAAGCATTATTTCGTTGGGATGTTAGGACTCGAAGACTACTACAGTGCATCGCTCTTTGAACAACAAGTGTTGGAACTGCTTGAAAAACTCTTTCGTGACAGTGACTATGCCCTGATGGTTGGGGGGAGCATGATGTATATCGACGCTGTATGTGATGGCATTGATGATATTCCCACCATCGACAATGAGACGCGTCAGGCTATGAAGCAGCGACTGGAGGAGGAAGGTCTCGAAAAACTTTGTGAGGAACTTCTACGGCTTGATCCGGAATACTATAAGATCGTAGATCGCCAGAATCCTAAACGTGTGGTGCATGCCCTTGAAATCTGCACGATGACAGGTCGGACCTACACCTCATATCGTAAGCGTGAAAAGAAGAAACGTCCCTTCCGCATTGTTAAGATTGGACTGAACAGAGAACGCGAGGAACTATACAATAGAATTAATGCGCGGGTGGATCAGATGATGAAACAGGGATTGTTGAAAGAAGCCTCGGATATGTATCCTCGCAGAGACCTTAACGCGTTGAATACAGTAGGTTACAAAGAGTTGTTTGACTTCTTTGACGGACGCTGGTCGCTGGAAGAAGCTGTAGAACGCATTAAGGGGAATACACGTCGCTACGCTCGCAAACAATTGACATGGTACAAGAAAGACCCGCAAATCAAGTGGTTTCATCCAGACCAGAAAGATGATATCATTAACTATATTATACAATAACTAAGTCATATGAAGAAGATATTCACAAATATAGCTAACTGGGCAAAAAGCCTCTGGATTTGGTATAAAGGTTTATATATAGGTCGTCCCTGGTATGTGAAAGTCCTCGCTGTCATTGCCTCACTCGTGGTGGCATTTTTTCTCTATCTGGGAGCTGTCGATACCAACTTCTTGTGGCTCTTCGGTAAGTCACCGTCCATGTCAACAATTAAAAACAAGCGTCCAGCAGAAGCCTCTATCATCTATAGTGCTGACGGCAAGACTATCGGCAAGTTTTTCAGTGAGAACCGTACCCCCGTTACCTACGAGGAGGTTAATCCCGTATTTTGGCGTGCGCTTATTGATACCGAAGATGAGCGCTTCTACAGTCATCACGGCATCGATTATACCGCATTTGCTGCTGTAGCAAAGGAATATATCCTTCATCGTGACGCACGAGGCGCCTCTACCATCACCCAGCAGTTGGCGAAAAATCTCTTCCGCACTCGCTCTGAGTATTCCACGGGTCTGTTGGGAAATATCCCAGGACTGAAGATGCTTATTATGAAGAGCAAGGAATGGATCACGGCCTATAAACTTGAGTATTTCTTCACCAAGGAAGAGATACTGACACAGTATGCCAACACCGTCGATTTCGGCTCAAACGCCTTCGGTATTAAGACCGCCTGTAAGACTTATTTCAACTGCAAACCTCAGGACCTGACTCCCGAGAATGCAGCCATCCTCGTGGGTATGCTTAAGGCTACTACATTTTATAATCCCCTCATCAATCCTGAGAACTCGATAAAGCGTCGTAATATCGTGCTCGACCTGATGCGGCAGCATGGCGATCTAACCGAAGCGCAGTGTGATTCTCTAAAGCAGTTGGAAATTAAACTCGACTACAGCGTGGAATCAGCCTACGACGGTGATGCCAATTACTTCCGTGAGGCCGTGGCCGACTATCTGAAAGGCTGGTGTGAGGATTATTATGACAACCGCAATGCCCTATACACTGAGGGTCTGAAGATCTATACCACCATCGACACCCGTATGCAGAAGTATGCCGAGGAAGCAGCCCTGAAGCAGATGAAACAGGTACAACAGACTTTCAACCAACACTGGGGAAACACTAACCCCTGGCAGGATGAACGCCATATCGAAATTAAAAATTTCATAGAAGATATCGCTAAGCGTCAGCCTGTCTATAAATACCTCTCCAAGAAGTATGCAGGCAACGAAGACTCTATTAACTATTATCTGAATAAGCCCCATATTGTAAAGGTGTTCGACTATGACAAGGGGTTGGTCGAGAAAGAAATGTCAACCATGGACTCCATACGATACATGGTACGTTTCATGCACTGCGGTTTCGTGGCAATGGAACCACAGACAGGTCATGTGAAAGCCTGGGTCGGCGATATCGATTTCCATTCGTGGAAATATGACAAGGTGACGGCAATGCGTCAGCCTGGTTCCACTTTCAAGTTGTTTGTCTATACCGAGGCCATGAATCAAGGAATAGTTCCCTGCGACACCCGTAAGGATGAATATTTCTCAATGAAAGTGATGGATCATGGTAAGGAAGTGACATGGGCTCCCACAAATGCAGACGGACACTTCTCTGGTGCATATATCACCTTAAAGCAGGCCTTTGCCATGAGTATCAACTCAGTCGCTGTACGATTAGGACAGGAGTGCGGCATCGACAATATCGTAAAGACAGCCCATGCCATGGGCATCAAGTCAGAACTGAACGCCACACCCTCGCTGACATTGGGGGCTAGCGATGTCAACCTGCTCGAATTGGTGAATGCCTATTGCACCCCCGTCAACGACGGTAAGCAGATAGGTCCCATCCTTGTGACAAAGATTGAAGACCGCGATGGTAATGTGATCTATCAGGCCCCAACAGAGGCGCATCAGGTTATCCCAACCCGTTCCGCTTTCCTCGTACAACAATTGCTCAAGGGTGGCATGAGCGGCACTAGTTCCCGTCTGATGGGATTCGTGGGCTACGATAAGGCTGCTGACACAGACTTCGGCGGAAAGACAGGCACCTCAAACAACCACTCTGATGCCTGGTTCGTCGGCACCACACCACGACTTGTTGTCGGTGCATGGGTTGGCGGCGAATATCGCAGTATCCACTTCCGTACAGGCATGCTAGGACAAGGTAACCGAACAGCACTTCCCATCTGCGGATATTTCCTTGGTTCCGTTCTTAACGATCCCACCTTTAAGCAGTACCGTAGCAGATTCAGCACCCCGCATGATGATTTGCTTAACAGCCTATACGACTGCGGCGGTTACTTCCAGGCACCAGCCGATTCCGACTCAATTGCTATAGATTCCCTCGATTATGAAGGTATCGAAGAATATGTTGAATACGACGAACAGGGTAATCCCCTCCAGAAACCTGTCGAGCCACAAGAACCAGATGAAGTAAACCAGAAATCTGTCGATGTTCCAAACGGTGAGGCGATTGAGGAAAAAAAGAACGAATAAGGATTTCGTCGATAGAAATGCCCGTTTCGTCGATAAAATACAATCATTTTAACACAGCCAACTGTTAAAGTTAGATAAATTTTATAGTTGTGCGGGTGCACAAGGATAGAGGTTTGAAAAAAGTCAAGAAAAAGTTTGGCGGTTCAGAAAAAACACTTTACCTTTGCACACGTTATCCTGAAAACAATCTTTTTACCTTAGAAAACTAATACCTATTGAAGATATGGAGCGATCGCTTGCGAAAGTCGTCGCTTTATTTTTTGCACCTACACGAAATAGTTAAACTTTCCTAAATATCGAATAACTCTCAACTCTCATCTCTTGACTCTCAACTAAATTTAGTACCTTTGCACCCCGATTAGAGTCCGTAGGGGCTGAGTGAAGTGTGTACGGATGTACACCGCCTCGCGGAAAAAACCCTTTAATACAATAATAAATAATGTACGCAATTGTAGAAATTCAGGGTCAGCAGTTTAAGGTGGAACAGGGCAAGAAGATTTTTGTTCACCACATCAAGGATGCCGAAGAAGGTAAAACTGTTGAATTTGACAAGGTACTGCTCGTAGATGCTGACGGTGCAGTAACTGTAGGTGCTCCCACTGTAGAGGGCGCAAAAGTAGTGTGTGAGGTAGTTAACCCGCTCGTGAAGGGCGACAAGGTGATTGTTTTCAAGATGAAGCGTCGCAAGGACTCTCGTAAGCGCAACGGTCATCGTGAGCAGTTCACACAGGTTGAAGTTAAATCAGTTATCGCTTAAATTTAGGAGGACTTCATTATGGCTCATAAAAAAGGTGTAGGTAGTTCTAAGAACGGTCGTGAGAGCGCTGCTCAGCGACTCGGCATTAAGATTTTTGGCGGTCAGCAGTGTGTGGCTGGTAACATCATCGTTCGCCAGCGTGGTACGAAACACAATCCTGGTAAGAACGTGGCTATCGGTAAGGACGATACTTTGTTTGCCCTCGTTGATGGTACTGTACAGTTCCACAAAGGTGCTCGCGACAAGAGTGTTGTTTCAGTAATCCCCAACGCTGAAGCCTAACAGATTCAAGTAAAAAAACTTATTTCCAAACAAACAACAGGATCCCGCACTCCAATAAGGAGTAGCGGGATTTCTGCTTTTTTATACTTATTAGTATAAAATCGAAAGATTTTTTTGGCATTTTGCCTGATTATTTGTACTTTTGCACCTTAGAATCAGATTAAACAAAATAAATACGTATTTAACATGTTAACACTCAAACTTATTAATGAGGAAACCGAACGCGTGATACGTGGTTTGGAGAAGAAGCATTTCCCTAATGCAAAGGAAGCCATCGACAATGTATTGGCTGTCGACAAGAAGCGTCGCGAGGCTCAGCAGGAACTCGATAAGAGCCTGAACGAGCAGAAGCAACTCTCTGGACAGATTGGTCGATTGATGAAAGAAGGAAAGAAAGACGAGGCCGAGCAGGTAAAAGCTCAGGTGGCCAGGCTCAAGGATATGTCCAAAGAGCTCGACGAGACGATGGCCAAGGCTCAGGAGGAGATGACCACACTGCTCTGTCAGATTCCAAATATCCCTTACGACGAAGTGCCTGAGGGCAAGGCTGCAGAGGATAACCACGTGGTGAAATCAAACCTGAAGGACTGTACAGATGCCGACACCGTTGGCAACTGGGATGTGAACCCCTCGCTGGGTATCGCCAATCCCCTGCCCCACTGGGAACTCGCCAAGAAATACAACCTTATCGACTTCGACCTCGGTGTAAAGATTACGGGTGCCGGATTCCCTGTGTATATCGGCAAGGGTGCCCAGTTGCAGAGAGCACTCATCAACTTCTTCCTTGCTGAGGCCAACAAGGCAGGCTATACGGAGATTATGCCCCCGACGGTGGTGAATCAGGCTTCAGGTTACGGTACAGGTCAATTGCCCGACAAGGAGGGTCAGATGTACCATTGTGAGGTGGATGATTTCTATTTGATTCCTACGGCTGAGGTACCTGTCACGAACATCTATCGCGACGTGATCCTCGACGAGAAGGATCTGCCCATCAAGAACTGTGCCTATACACAGTGTTTCCGCAGAGAGGCTGGTTCGTATGGTAAGGACGTTCGTGGTTTGAACCGTCTGCATGAGTTCTCAAAGATCGAGATCGTGCGAATCGATAAGCCTGAGCACTCGAAGGAGAGTCATAAGGAAATGCTTGCTCACGTAGAGGGCTTGCTGAAGAAACTCGAACTTCCCTATCGTATTCTGCTGCTTTGCGGAGGCGATCAGAGTTTTACGAGTGCCATCTGCTATGACTTCGAGGTCTATTCAGAGGCTCAAGGCCGTTGGCTCGAGGTTTCATCAGTATCTAATTTCGACACCTATCAGGCTAACCGTCTGAAGTGCCGTTATCGTCCTGAGGGAAGCAAGAAACCTGAACTCTGTCACACACTGAACGGTTCTGCTCTCGCCTTGCCTCGCATCGTGGCCGCCCTGTTGGAGAACAACCAGACGGAGAACGGCATCAAGATTCCTGCTGCTCTCGTTCCCTATATGGGTTGTGACATCATCGACTAAGAATAACTAAACTAAGAAATATGAATAAAATCGTAAGAAAAGAACAGTTTTCTGAGAAAGTTTTTCTCTTTGAGATTGAAGCTCCGCTGATCGCGAAGAGTCGTAAGGCTGGTAACTTTGTCATCGTGCGCGTAGGAAAGAAAGGTGAGCGCATGCCCCTGACCATCGCTGCCGCAGATATCGAGAAAGGCACCATCACACTGGTTGTTCAGATGGTAGGTCTCTCGTCGAAGAAACTCTGTGAACTCAATGTGGGCGACTATGTTACAGACGTGGTAGGCCCGCTAGGTAATCCCACGAAAATTGAGAAATACGGCACTGTCGTCTGTGCTGGTGGTGGACTCGGCGTGGCTCCCATGCTGCCAATCATCCAGGCACTGAAGGCCGCTGGCAACCGCGTACTGTCTGTAATGGCCGGTCGTTCGAAGGATCTGATTATCCTTGAAGACAAAGTTCGCGAGAGTTCCGATGAGGTCATCATCATGACCGATGATGGTTCGTATGGTGAGAAGGGCGTGGTAACAGTCGGAATGGAGAAGTTCTTCGAACAGGAGCACGTTGATAAGGTCTTTGCCATCGGTCCTCCCATCATGATGAAGTTCTCAAACCTCACCGCTCAGAAACATAATATCCCCTGCGAAGTATCACTGAACACCATCATGGTGGATGGTACAGGTATGTGCGGTGCTTGCCGATTGACAATTGGAGGCAAAACGAAGTTTGTCTGTATCGACGGTCCTGAATTCGACGGCGCTTTAGTCGATTGGGACGAGATGTTCAAGCGCATGGGTACCTTCAAGCGTGAGGAACAGGAAGAGTTGGCTCACTACGAGGAACATCTGGACAGTTATGCCAGCGAGGCTATAGACAAGTCTTCGAAAGGTACGGACATCAAAATGGATGCCGACCCCACAAACGACCCCATTGATGTTCTCACAGATCGTGATGCCGAGTGGCGTAAGGAACTGCGTGCTTCGATGAAGCCCAAGGAGCGCACACAGATCGAACGCGTCATCATGCCCGAACTTGATCCTGCCTATCGCGCCACGACTCGTCTGGAGGAGGTGAACATCGGTCTTACCAAGGAGATGGCGATGACCGAGGCCAAGCGTTGTCTCGACTGTGCCAAGCCCAGTTGCGTCGAGGGTTGTCCTGTGAATATCAATATCCCATCGTTTATCAAGAATATTGAGCGCGGTCAGTTCCTGGCTGCTGCCAAGGTGCTGAAGGACACCTCTGCCCTACCCGCTGTCTGCGGACGTGTCTGTCCTCAGGAGAAGCAGTGCGAGAGCAAGTGTATCCACCTGAAGATGAACGAGCCAGCCGTGGCTATCGGATACCTGGAGCGTTTTGCTGCCGACTATGAGCGTGAGAGTGGTAACATCTCTCTGCCAGAGATTGCGCCTGCCAATGGCATCAAGATTGCCGTCGTGGGTTCTGGTCCTGCCGGTCTCTCGTTCGCTGGCGATATGGTGAAGAAGGGCTATGATGTATATGTCTTCGAGGCCCTGCATGAGATTGGTGGTGTACTGAAGTATGGTATCCCCGAGTTCCGTTTGCCCAACAAGATTGTTGATGTGGAAATTGAAAACCTCGCCAAAATGGGTGTTCACTTCCAGACCGACGTGATTGTTGGAAAGACCATCAGCGTAGAACAGTTGGAGGCTCAGGGCTTTAAGGGCATCTTTGTTGGCTCTGGTGCTGGTCTGCCTAACTTCATGAATATTCCTGGTGAGAACAGCATTAATATCATGTCGTCGAATGAGTATCTGACACGTGTGAACCTGATGGATGCTGCTAATCCGATGACCGATACCCCATTGAATCCTGCCAAGAGCGTGCTCGTGGTAGGTGGTGGTAACACCGCTATGGACTCTTGTCGTACTGCCAAGCGCCTGGGCGCTGAGGTAATTCTCGTCTATCGTCGTTCCGAAGTGGAGATGCCCGCTCGTCTTGAGGAGGTGAAGCACGCTAAGGAGGAAGGTATCAACTTCCTGACGTTGCACAATCCTATCGAGTATATTGCCGATGAGGCTGGTGCCGTGAAGCAGGCCGTGCTTCAGGTGATGGAACTGGGTGAGCCGGATGCTTCTGGTCGTCGCAGTCCAGTCCCTGTGGAGGGAAAGACCGTGACGCTCGATGTTGACCAGGTCATCGTGGCAGTAGGTGTATCCCCCAACCCGCTCGTGCCGAAATCTATCCCCGGTCTCGAACTCGGACGTAAGAACACGATTGCCGTCTCTGAAGAGATGCAGTCATCACGTGCTGAGATCTTCGCTGGTGGTGATATCGTGCGTGGTGGTGCAACGGTGATCCTCGCCATGGGCGATGGACGTCGTGCAGCCCTGAACATGGACAAGCACCTGCGTGGAGAAGCATAAACAAGATACGGAGAGCCGTCGCCTTGAGAAGCGCTTAAACGAACGGTTCGTCAAGGCGATGGCTACTTATCATCTGATAGAAGATGATGACCATATCCTCGTGGGACTCTCTGGTGGCAAGGACTCGCTCCTGTTGTTGGAACTCTTAGCGAA
The DNA here is from genome assembly GCA_017965725.1 of Prevotella sp. Classification (GTDB taxonomy): domain Bacteria; phylum Bacteroidota; class Bacteroidia; order Bacteroidales; family Bacteroidaceae; genus Prevotella. Next base: position 4,791 of record JAGCPK010000005.1, on the reverse strand, counting down.
GCGCGCCAAGATTGAGCACCCACGATTCAGCATAGAGGCCCTACACGTGAGGATGGCGAACATCCATTACGAGACGGACACCAGTTATCTGCAACAATTCTGTGATAATCTGGGAGTAAAACTCCACGTGAGGACGACGCGTTTTGAGATAGGCGAAGAGACCATCAAGGACTCAAGAGACGCCCGACGACAGAAGCAACCCTGTTTTCTCTGCTCGTGGATGCGACGCAAGGAAATGTTTAACCTCGCGCAGGAACTGGATTGCAACAAGATTGCACTCGGACACCATCAGGACGACATCCTGCATACGGCACTGATGAACCTCACCTTCCAAGGACGTTTTGGGTCGATGCCCGCAAGATTAAAGATGCGCAAGATGCCTCTGACAATCATCCGTCCGCTTTGTCTGATAGAGGAATGCGATATCAAAGCCTACGCAGAACTACAAGGTTATCAGAAACAGCAGAAACTCTGTCCCTATGAGACCGACTCGCACCGCACGGACATCAAACGTCTCTACAACGACATTGAACGCATGAATCCCGAGGCCCGCTACAGCATCTGGAACGCCTTGGAAACAGCCAACAAACTGATTGAAGAATAAAAGTTTAAAATGGTAAAAATCAATAAGATACTCTTTTTTGTATTGGCACTTCTCTTGCCCCTTTCCGTAGAGGCACAGAAGAACAAGAAGAAGGTTGTCAAGAAGCCCCCTGTGGTCATCGTGGAAGAGCCTCAGGAGGACCCTCGTATCACGGAGATGCGGGAGGCCACCCAACAGATTATCTTTATCGACTCCATCGTTGTTTCCAAGAATAATTTCCTTTCCTCCATCCGAATCAATTCCGAGTCAGGCAGGCTGACCACCTACGACCAGTTCTTCCATAGCAAGAATCATCCCGACAGTTATGTCTTCGTGAATGAGATGGGTAATATGTGTTACTTCTCCAACAAGAACAACAACGGAAAGATGACACTCTTCAGCAGCGACAAACTCGGTGAGGAATGGAGCAAACCCAATCCCGTCAAGGGTATCAGTGAAGGGATCACAGAAGCCAATTATCCCTTTATGATGACAGATGGTACCACCTTCTACTTCGCTGCCAAGGGTGAGGAGAGCATCGGGGGCTACGACATCTTCTTTACCCGTTACGACTCACAGGACGGGAAATTCCTCAAGCCAGAGAATATCGGTATGCCCTTCAATTCTGAGGCCAACGACTATATGTACGCCATTGACGAGCAGAGTAATATCGGTTACTTCGTCACAGATCGTCGACAACCTGAAGGAAAGGTCTGTGTCTATGTCTTCATCCCCCCGACCTCCCGTCATACCTATTCGATAGATAACTATTCCGACGAGCAACTCCGTGGTTTTGCAGACATCAGTCGTATTGCCGACACCTGGGGTAATGGCAGGGAACGCAAACAGGCTCTTGAACGGTTGAAAGGCATCAACACTCAGACCGTCGCCCAACCGACCAAGTCAGAACTGAACTTCGTGATCAACGACGATGTGACATACACATCCATCAGTCAGTTCCGTAACCCTAAGAGTCTTTCACTTTACAAGGAATTCACTGATAAACAGAAACAACTGGACGAGACGAAGAAGAATCTGGAGAAGTCGCGCGACTTTTATGCCAAGGCGAAGGCCGACGACAAGAAAGTGTTGCGTACAGAAATTCTGGATGCAGAGGATACGGTTCTACGACTGACTTACGAGGTAAATGATCTTGAGAAGCGCATCCGCAACGCAGAAAACAGTATTATCAATCCATAAAAACAAAAGCTTATGAAAAGAACATTCCCAGAATCCGAACTGATCATCAATGCCGATGGTTCTTGTTTCCATTTACATCTAAAGCCAGAACAGTTGGCCGACAAGGTCATCCTTGTAGGTGATCCTGACCGCGTTGACACTGTGGCAGCCCACTTCGACTCGAAGGAATGCGAGGTGAGCAGTCGTGAGTTCCATACCATCACTGGTATGTATAAAGGCAAGCGTATCACTGTACAGAGTCATGGCATCGGCTGCGACAACATCGACATTGTGGTCAATGAACTCGATACCCTTGCCAACATCGACTACGCCACTCGCGAGGAAAAGGCAGAGCATCGCACACTCACAATGGTTCGTATTGGAACCTGTGGCGGACTTCAACCTAATACGCCAACAGGATGCTTCGTCGCATCAGTTAAGAGTATTGGTTTCGATGGTTTGCTGAACTATTATGCAGGCCGTAATCAAGTTTGCGACTTGAAACTCGAAGAGGCATTCAAAAAACACATGCAGTGGGATCCCATCAAGGGAGCACCCTACGTGGCCGTGGCTGATCAAGACCTCATCAACCAGATTGCACAGGACGACATGGTGAAGGGTTATACAATCTCATGTGGTGGTTTCTACGGTCCACAGGGTCGTATCCTCCGTGCCGACATCGCCGATCCCGAGCAGAACGAGAAGATTGAGTCGTTCGAGTACGAAGGCATGAAGATCTGTAACTTCGAGATGGAATCGTCGGCTGTGGCTGGTCTTGCCTCGCTGCTGGGCCATCGCGCCATGACCTGTTGCATGGTCATCGCCAACCGCTACACCACGGAGATGAATACCGAGTATAAGGACTCCATCGATACTCTCATTGAAAAGGTACTCGACCGTATCTAAATGAACGATACCATCTGCGCATTAGCCACCGCTCCTGGCGGTGCCCTCGGAATCATAAGAATATCAGGTTCTCAGGCACTTGAGATTCTTTCGCGTGTATTCCGAGGCTCTGGCGATGTGCAGACATATCTCCCCAATACCATCCATTACGGCCATATCAAGGATGGCGCAGAGATTATAGACGAGGTAATGGTTTCTGTCTTTAAGGCCCCCCATTCATACACGGGCGAAGACTCTGTCGAAATATCTTGTCACGGCTCACGCTACATATTAAACAAGGTACTGGAACTGCTGATTACTTGTGGCTGCCGTATGGCCAATCCTGGTGAGTACACCCAGCGTGCCTACCTTAACGGCAAGATGGACCTCAGTCAGGCTGAAGCCGTTGCCGACCTGATTGCTTCCTCCAACAAGACCACCCACCAGATGGCCATGAGTCAACTCCGTGGCGGTATCTCCTCCAGGCTCTCACAACTGCGCGAACAATTGTTGAAGTTGACATCTCTTCTCGAACTTGAACTCGACTTCTCCGACCACGAAGACCTTGAGTTTGCCGACCGTAGCGAACTCCTTGAACTTACCAAAACAATTGATGCACATATATCCCGACTGGCCAATTCTTTTCACACAGGCAACGCCCTCAAGAACGGTATCCCTGTAGCCATTATCGGTGCACCCAACGTAGGCAAGAGCACTCTGCTCAACGCCCTGTTGGGTGAAGAGCGTGCCATTGTCAGCGACATACAAGGCACCACACGCGATGCAATAGAAGATACCATCCAACTGAGCGGCATCACTTTCCGCTTCATCGATACGGCTGGTATCCGCCATACTGACGATCAGATAGAACTGATGGGCATCGACCGTTCTATTGCTGCTGCCCAGCGCGCCCAGATTGTATTGATGATGACAGAACCAGGTGTTTCCTACCCCGATGTTCCTATTCGTGACGACCAGACCGTCATCCGTATAGAGAATAAGACGAAAGAGTTCCAAGCCAAGTATGGTGTTGGCCTCGATGACCTCCGCCAACGCCTCGTCGATGCTGCGCCAAAGGCAGCCGACTCTGATATTATCATCACCAATGCCCGTCATTACGATGCCCTCTGTCGCGCTCACGGACACTTACAACGTGTTCTCGAAGGCATGCAGCAACAATTAAGCGGTGACCTCCTCGCCGAAGACCTCCGTCTTACTCTCGACACCCTCGCCGAAATCACAGGCGGACAGATTACACCCAACGAAGTCTTAGGAAATATCTTCTCCCACTTTTGCGTGGGAAAGTAAGGCTGAAAAACACAATGTCAAACACGATACAAAACCAATATAAAAAATGTATAAAAGTTCCATTTATTTATTGGGAACTGTGAAACATTCATAAAAGACTGACTTTTGTATTGCTCTTATATCCGCTTTGTCGTTTTTTTGTTGTTATTTTGTTGCTCGAACGAAAATAACAGCAACAAGAGCAACAAAATGGTAAAATCAAAAGACCCCATCAGGCTGAGGAGGCGTAGTACTCCGTCGGGGCTTGTCAGCCTGTATCTCGACATCTATATTGACGGGGAAAGTAGATTATAACTAATTGACGCACAGGCTATTATATCGTTTTGTTAGGATATTTTAACAAGTAAGTAAGAATTAATCAAGATTAAATGTAATTACCTATAGGTCAGCAGATTAACACATTTGCTAATCAAGTTTTATTATTACATTCTGCATGAGATTTCGTCAGAAGTGATGGAAAAAACATTCAAAAATCTGCAAATATCTGAGACTCATTTTCAGGGTTGTTTACACCCCATATATGCAGATGTTTGCAGATTCTAAAATCGCATCAATTCATAGAATGCTCTTAGCGATATTTGTTAAACAATTTAACAAAATAGTACGTCTGTGCCATTTTTTCGTGACACGGACGTTACCAATCTTACAATCCTTTCACCCAAGTTTCTAATTCCTTCTTGCTTGTCCTGTTCAGGAGTTTACCCTCCTTCCATGTTATATCAGGATAGGCTGCCTTCAAATCCTCGCAAGCCTTCTTAATACTGCTGCCGCCAGAGGTGGCGAAAGGAATAACGGTCTTGCCCTTGAAGTCGTAAGACTCCATAAAGGTGTTGATG
>JAGCPK010000064.1 GCA_017965725.1 Prevotella sp. | reverse complement strand
GAAGATGTCGCCCCCACAGAAGGCGATAATATTGATGACAGACAATAAAATAATAAATCCCGCCAGTTGGCGGGATTTATTATTGATCTTTTCTTAGAATCTGCCGGGGCCGCCGAAGCCGCCACCGCCGCCCATCGGCATACCGCCACCGCCCATCGGCATTCCGCCTCCGAAGCCACCGCCACGACGATTACCACCGCCGCCCATCGGCATTCCGCCCATTGGCATTCCGCCCATCATGCCTCTACGAGAAGCACGTGTTCCGAAGAAGTTCAGGCGATAACTGGCACGGAACATGATGTAACTGGTAACAGCGTTGTACTCATTATCGGTACGACCCATATTAGAGATGGTCGTCGAGAAGGTGGACTGCTGACCGAGGATGTCGTAGAACTGCAGTGAGAGTGTGAGGGGCTTACCCTTGAGCAGGCTCTGAGAGATCTGCGCATTCCAGATGAGTTCGTTGGTGTTCATCGAAGCATCGGTATAACCACGACGGCTGTTCATACCCATATCCGTTGTAATCTGAGTACCCCAAGGCAGGTAAACGGTGGAGTTGAAACCGTAGGAGTAAGTCCAGGTGTCGAGGTTAGACTGCGGCTGCAACTTGTTGCGAGTCGTATTGTAGTTCACTGATCCGTTAAGTTCTAACTCAAACCAGTCGTTACGATAACCGAATCCCAGACGTCCACCGACATTGTTCTGGTTGGTGGCATTCCTCAGGGTTTCTTTGGTAGCGGGATCGCCAACAAAACTTACACGGTGGTTGAAGTTATCGTTCAGCGAGACATTGTAGGTGAAGTAACCCAGTGAGTCGATGGCCGAGTTCCACATGATGTTACCGCCGGCATTCCAGTTACCGTTGATATTCTCAGGACGTGATTCCTGACTACCATTATCGTAGTAAGTCACCTTATTAGCAATGCTGTTGGTCGTCACCGAGAAGTTCAGGTTGGCATTGATCATACGCTGATGCTGCATGATGTAGTTGTTGAAGCGCAGGTTGAAACTCTGGGTGAACGAAGGCTTCAGGTCGGGGTTACCAGTGGTCTTTCTCATCGGGTCGGTATCATCGTTGATGACGAGCAACTGGTCGATAGACGGCTGACTGGTGTTACCACGATACTGGAACTGGAGGTTACCCTGCTGTGAGAAACGCCAGCGGAAGTTGGCTGTCGGGCTCCAGTTGGTCACTGAGCGCTTCACGATGGTGTCAACACCCAAGTAGCGCTGAGTGTAGTTCGATGTCTGGGGAACGATCTGCATACCTACGTTGAAGTCGTAAGTATCACGGATGAAGCGCAACATAATCTCACCGGTATGGATGTAGTTCGAGTAAGCCGAGTAGCGGCTCTGGTCCTTGCTGTAGTAAGGATCGTTGGCACTTGGGCTATAACCCTTGTTGACGAGATCGAAATAGTCGCTCCACTGACGATAGACAGGTATTACACTGCTGAAGTCGTAACCCAACTCAGGATTAGAGAGAAGCGGTTTCGAATAGTCGAACGTCTGACGGTCGCTCTCGTTGTAACGATACTGGAAGGTATAACTGAACTGCAGGAAGGTGGCGTAGGCGATAGGCTCACTATAGGTAGCACGCACACTGTAGTCCCACGACTTGGTCGGCGACAGGTTGTAACGGTTGGCCTGATATTCGGTAAGACCATCAACACCATTATATTTAATGGTTTTCCCCTGGAAGTATTTCGTCTGGTTGTTCGACAACTGCTGATTCTCGTTTTTGCTGTAGTTGGCGGTCAACTGCACAGTGATGTTACGACCTGTGCCGCTGAGCAGGCGGTTAATCTGCAAGGTACCACCCAGGCGTTTGTTCTCGCCATAACCCAGTGAGTTATTTCTGCTACCGTTGGTGATATATTCACTCAGGTCACCACCGTTCTTCACGATCTCTGCCATAATGGCTGCGTCGAGTTGATAATTGATATGGAGGTAAGGGTCATCGTTGAACGTAGCAGAGGTGTTCCGACTTTGACTGTCGTTACTGCCGAAACTCCAGGTCGGACGGAAGGCAATGTTCCACAATGTGTCGGGTGTCCACTCCAAACGGCCCTGGACGCTCCAGTTGGTAGAACGGGTATAACTCTGATTGATGGAACTCGTAATATTTTTCAAATCTTCTTTTCCTGTGAAGTTATCCTGGAAACGGCGTGACCAGGAGTCACCGTCGCGGTGGTTCACATTCACACTGGCCTGGGCCACGATGAGTTTGGGCTTCTCATAGTTGATGTTCACCATACCGGTCTTGGCAGCATTCAGGCCGCCGCCACCCATACCCATGCCACCGCCGAAGCGTCGGCCGCCACCGCCGCCCATACCCTGGTCGTTGGTGTTGTTGGCATTGAACATACCCATGATACGATAGTCGTCGCGCATATACATACCGAACAGACGGCTGGTATAACGGTCCTTGGTACCGATACCGAGATCGACGTTCATCATCGTACCACGGTTCATACCGGCACGGATACCGAAGTCGAGCACGGTCTGCTCATTACCATCGTCGATACCGGTGATACGGGCCAGGTCACTCTTCTCGTCGTAGGCACGTACCTTCTCGATGATAGAGGTGGGCAGGTTCTTCAGCGCCGTCTTGGCATCGCCGAAATCCTTACCATCGACCTTGATCTTCTGCACCTGCTTACCATTGATGGTGATGTTACCGTTCTCATCGATATCGGCACCTGGCATACGCTTCACCAGTTCCTCCACCACAGAGCCCTCGGGAACACGATAGGCATCGGCATTGAAGATCAGGGTGTCGCCCTTCGACTGCACCTTGGCCAGATGGGCCGTCACCGTCGTACCTTTCAGCATGATAGCGTCAGGATCCAACTGGATGGTACCTGCCGACACGTTTTTACCCTCAATCGTAATGGCTTTTGTATAGGTCTTAAAGCCCACGAAGGTGATTCTCAAGGTAAAACTACCATCACGGGGCACCTTGATGGAGAATCCACCTTCTGTGTTTGTTACTGCATTGGCTATAACCTTTTCACCACTCAATATGGCGGCCGTAGCCTGGATGACTGCTTCTTTGGTATCCGACTCTATCACAGTTCCGCTGACTGTTCCCTGAGCAAATACCGTCATGGTCGAAATCGACACTAAAACTAAACTTAAAAATCTTTTCATTGATAATTATGATTGTAAATTTTGTCTTTTTGACGCATCCACTTAAGAAAAGTTTAATCCATTGAGGAAAAAAGAGGGTCTTTTCTACAATAATTCTGTTTTTTATGTAGGATTTCTAAAAATTTAAGTTATCTTTGCACACAAAATCAGTATAACAGTGGAGAAGATGAACCCCCAAAAGGTAATCATAGCCGAAAATCTTGAGCAGTCACTGACAACCGCTATCAATGAATGCGAACATGACAGGATTTTCATACTCGCCGACGAGACGACAGAAAGGCTCTGCCTACCAGTCATTGCTGGCTTTGACTGCGTAAAGGGTGCACAGACCATTACCATTGGAGCCACCGATGCCAACAAGACCCTCCAGTCGCTCTCCCATGTATGGGAGGAACTGGGTCGTGGAGGCGCCACCCGCCACACCTTATTAATAAATATAGGAGGTGGTATGGTGACAGATCTCGGAGGTTTCGCAGCCTCTACTTTCAAGCGGGGTATCAACTATATCAACATCCCCACTACCCTGCTCTCGATGGTTGATGCCTCGGTAGGAGGAAAGACAGGCATCAACTTCAACGGTCTGAAGAATGAGATTGGTGTCTTCAACAATGCTGCCAATGTCATCCTCGACACACAGTTCCTGCGGACGATGGATCATGAAAACATTCTCTCTGGCTATGCCGAGATGCTGAAGCACGGACTGATTAACACCGAACAGATGTGGGCGGAACTGCTCAACTACGACGTGGAGGCACCCGACTTCGGGCTGTTGCAGCGCATGGTGGAGGCTTCTGTCGCCGTCAAACAGCGCATCGTCACGGAAGATCCGACGGAGCAAGGCATCCGCAAGGCGCTCAACCTCGGCCACACCGTCGGCCACGCCTTCGAGTCGCTGGCACTCCAGCGCAAGCCTGTACTCCACGGCTATGCCGTAGCCTACGGCCTTATCTGCGAACTCTACCTGAGTGCCGTCAAGACCGGTTTCCCCACCGACAAGATGCACCAGACCGTGCGTTTCATCAAGGCGCACTACGGCAAGATGGCCATCACCTGCGATGACTACCCCACCCTGCTGGAACTGATGACGCACGACAAGAAGAACGTGGGCAGCACCATCAATTTCACGCTGTTGGGCGGTATCGGCGATATCCGCATCAATCAGACAGCCAATCAACAAGAGATATATGAGGCGCTCGATTTCTATCGGGAATGCTGAACAGAAATGAATGAATAAAATCCTGAAGTGGATGGGGATAGCGGTATTGACACCCATTCTGCTGTTTTTCATACTGGCCGCACTGCTTTACTTCCCGCCTGTCCAGAACTGGGCGGTACAGAAGGTGGCGGCCATCGCCTCAGAGAAGACAGGCATGGAGATTACCGTCGGACATGTCAATCTGGAGTTCCCCCTGAACCTCGGCATCGACAACTTCCGCATGCTCCATCCCAACGACTCCCTGCCAAATGTCATTGACACCATCGCTGACACCAAGCATCTGACGGTTGACATCCAACTGCTGCCCCTGTTCCAGAAACGGGTGGTCATCAACCAGTTGTCACTGCAACAGGCGAAGATCAATACCAACGGTTTCATCAGCGACCTCAGAATCATGGGCGAGATGGGCGAACTGTGGCTGCGCTCCAACGGCATCGACCTCGACGAGGGGATGGCTGAGGTCAACGGTGCCCGACTTTCTGATGCCCGTCTCGACATCAATCTGACCGACACAGCGGCCGTAGATACCACAGAAACGGCCATCGCATGGCTCATCAATGCCGACAGTCTCAGTTTCCGACGTACAGACCTCACCCTTCACCTGCCGGGCGACACCGTGCCGATGATCACAGGTCTCGGACAGGCAGTGGCAAGAGAGGCTTACATCAACCTCGAAAAGGGTATCTATCGGGTAGCCAGCCTCGACTGCACCGACAGCCGCTTCGACTACGACCCCATCTGCCTGACAGATATGACGCTGGGCATCGACTCCCTCAGTTACACCCCCGACGGCACCTCGCTCTACATCCGGAAGACAGCGCTCAAGGAGAAAGGGAGCGGACTGGAGATCACCGACCTCCGAGGAGGTGTCAGGTTCAATGCCACCTTCGACAACGTCAAGATCCCGGCACTCTATGTAAAGACGCCCGACTCCGACTTCTATACGGAGATCGACATGGACCTGAATGCCTTCGACGACCAGCATCCCAGAAAGATGAGGATGCGCCTGAACGCACAGTTAGGCAAGCAAGACATGATGAAATTCATGGGCGGCATGCCGCAACAGTTCATCCAGCGATTCCCCAACCACCCGCTGAGCATCAAGGGCTCCATCAACGGGAATATGGAGCAGATGGAGTTTACGGGCCTTGACATCAACCTGCCCACAGCCTTCCACGCCACAGCCAGCGGCTCTGTCGGTCATCTCAATGACCTGTCGAAGTTTAAGGCAGACCTCCGCCTGAGTGCCAAGATGCAGGACATCGGTTTTGCCACCGCCCTCCTCGACCCCAAGACGATGAAAGACTACCGTATCCCCAACGGCATCACCCTCGACGGCACCCTCAAAGCCAACGGCACTAAGTTTGCGACGGATCTCATCGCCCGTGAAGGCGGTGGGACGGTGAAGTTGAAGGGCACTGCCACCATCCCCCTCAATGCGAAGGGAGAGATGGTGCCCGACTACATGACCTACGATGCCGACATGAAGGTGCACAACCTGAACATCCATCACTTCATGCCCAAGGACTCGATCTATATGTTCTCTGCCGACATCAAGGCCAAAGGCTACGGCACCGACTTCTTCTCTGACCGAAGTCACCTGACAGCCGATGCCACCATCCACCAGTTGCAGTACGGACATTGGGATCTCAGTGGGCTGACCGCACAGGCAAACCTTCAGAACGGACGGGGACAAGCCACCCTGACAGGTCATAACAACCTCTTCAACGGCAGCATCAGCCTCGATGCCTTACTCAACACCAAGCGCATCGACGGTACCATCAGTGCCGACATCTCACGGGCAGACCTCTTTAAGATGCGACTGGTCGATGACACCCTCGCCATAGGCTTCTGCGGACACCTCGACATCAGTTCCGACATGAACCAGACCCACCGTGTCAGTGGACTGCTCACCGACCTGATGATACAAGACGAGAAGAGTACCTACCGCCCCGCCGACATCGGAATCTTACTAAACACCAACCCAGATACCACTTATGTACGGGGCCAGAGTGGTGACTTCATCGTGAAACTCGACGGTAGTGGCGGCTATGAGCAGTTGCTCAACCAACTCACCACGCTCTCCGACTCCGTGATGGCCCAGTTCGAACAGCGTGTCATCGACCAGTCTGCCATCAAGCGACTGTTGCCCACAATGAAACTCCATGTGGAAAGCAAGCGTGACAATCCCATCGCAAACCTCCTGAAGACCAGTGATATCACCTTCAAGGAACTGCTCCTTGACCTGACGACCTCTCCTGTCTCGGGTATCAACGGGCAGAGTCATCTCTACTCTCTCAACTATGACAGCACGCGTATCGACACCATCCGTCTGAACCTCACGCAGAAGGGCGAACGACTGACCTATCAGGGACAGATACGCAATAACCGACGCAACCCACAGTTCGTGTTCAACGCCCTCATCGACGGCCATCTGCATGAGCACGGTCTCCTCGCTGGTCTGCGCTATTACGACGACAAGGACCGCATGGGTATCCGCATTGGGGCCACAGCAGAGATGGAGGCCGACGGCATCCGTCTCAAACTCATGCCGGACCGACCGACGGTGGGCTATAAGGAATTCAACCTGAACAAGGACAATTTCATCTTACTCCGCAAGGGCAACAGCATCCAGGCGAAGATCGACCTGATAGCCGACGACAATACCGGTCTGAAACTATACACCGAGAACCAGGATTCCACGATGCTGCAGGACCTCACCCTCAGCATCAACCGCCTCGACCTGGGTGAGGTGACCTCCGTCATCCCCTATCTGCCACGCATTACAGGTAGGCTGAATGGCGACTATCACATTCTGCAAGACCGCAACGAACATATCTCCGTAGCCTCCGATATGGCCGTACAGAACATGACCTACGAGGGTTCGCCCATCGGTAATATCTCGACAGAACTGGTCTATCTGATGAAAGAGGATGACACGCATGCCATCGAGGCTCGTCTGATGCTCGACGAGGAGGAGTTTGGTATGTTCAGCGGCACATACCAAGGCGAAGGCGAGGGCCATATTGATGCCCTCTTCACCATGACGCACTTCCCACTGTCGATTGCCAATGGTTTTGTGCCCGACCAGATTATAGGTCTCGAAGGCTTCGGTGAAGGCGAACTCACCATCAAGGGCACGACGGTCCACCCGCAGGTCAATGGTGAGATCTACGTGCAAGACGCCTACCTCATCAGTCAACCCTATGGTGTGAGAATGCGCTTCGACAACGACCCCGTGCGTATTGTCGGCAGTCACCTGTTATTGGAAAACTTCGGCCTCTATGCCTACAACGACGAACCGCTGAACATCATGGGCGACGTCGATTTCAGCGATACCGAGCATATCACGGCCAATATGCGTATGCAGGCACGTAACCTCTTGCTGATCAACTCAAAGCAGGAGGCCAAGTCAATTACCTTCGGCAAGGCCTACGTCAACTTCTTTGCCCGCCTGCAAGGACCATTAGAGGCATTGAAGATGCGCGGACGACTCGACGTGCTCGGCTCCACCGACATGACCTATATGTTGCTCGATTCACCACTCTCTACTGACAACCGTCTTGACGAACTGGTGAAGTTCACCGATTTCAGCGACACCACCCAGGTGATCACCACCCGTCCTACACCGACAGGCTTCGAAGCCGACTTGACCATCAGTGTATCTCAGGGTGCTCACGTCATCTGTAACCTCAATGCCGAACAGACCAACTATATTGACCTGATGGGTGGTGGCGACCTGCGCATGCAGTACAACTCCGAGGGCATCGACCTGAGAGGTCGTTATACGCTGACGGATGGTCAGATGAAATACTCCCTACCCGTCATCCCGCTGAAGACCTTCACCATCAAGGATGGTAGTTACGTAGAGTTCACAGGCGACCCGATGAACCCGAAACTGAACATTACTGCCACTGAGCGCACCAAAGCCACGGTCGGCGATGAATATAGTGCCAGTCGCAGTGTTATCTTTGACTGTGGTGTAATCATCACCAAGACCCTCAACGATATGGGTCTGGAGTTCATCATTGATGCACCAGAAGACAACAGTATCAGGGGCGAGTTGCAGTCAATGTCGTTAGAGGAACGTGGAAAGATTGCCGTCACCATGCTCACTACTGGCATGTACCTCGCCGATGGTAATACCAGTGCCTTCTCTATGAACTCAGCACTCAGTTCCTTCCTACAAAACGAGATCAACAATATTGCCGGCTCTGCCTTTAAGACCCTCGACCTTAGCTTAGGCATCGACAACAGTACCGATGCCACCGGTGCTCTGCACACCGACTACTCGTTCAAATTCGCCAAGCGGTTCTTAAACAATCGTTTGAAACTGGAAATTGGTGGCAAGGTATCGTCGGGAAGCAATGACATGATGGGACAGAAGAACTCGTTCTTCGACAATGTCACCATGGAGTACCGCTTAAACCAAAATAGCACGCAGAACATCAAGATGTTCTACAAACAAAATGTCTATGACTGGCTTCAAGGTTATACGAGTGAATATGGCGCCGGTTTCTTGTGGCGTCGCAAACTCAGCAACTTCTGGGACATCTTCCGTTTCTGGCAGAAAGAGCAGCAACCAATTATCCCTATGCGCCAGCCCGCCACCATGTCCCTCCGTCGTGACAGTTTGACGATGCACCGCGACAGTTTGACGATACGCCGCGACAGCGTAACTATAGACTCATTAAACACGACTGCCCATGAGACGAAATAGTATCCTATATCTGTTGACGACCCTGATTCTCGCGTCGTGCTCAATGACGAAGAACATTCCTGAGGACGAGCAACTTTTCACGGGTCTCAAGAAGATTACCTACATCGACGAGCGCGAGGATAGTTTCATCACCCACCTCGAGACCACAAAAGAAGAGTTGGAAGCCGCCCTCGCCACCATACCCAATGGCTCACTCTTCGGCAGCAGTTATTACACCGTACCCTGGTCGTGGCACCTTTGGGTCTATAATAAGTATTCGCAGAAAGACTCCAAGTTCGCCAAGTGGATGACGAAGTCGTTCGGCAAGCCCCCAGTCCTGATGAGTCAGGTGAATCCTGCCCTCCGTGCCTCTGTGGCCCGCTCTGTACTCCGTAATAACGGTTACTTCCGTGGTGACGTCACCTATGAGGTTATCCCCCAAAAGAACCCGAAGAAAAGTAAGATTGCCTACACCGTCCAACTCGACTCGCTCTTTACCCTCGACAGTGTGGCCTACGTCAACTTCCCTGACACTCTTCAGGCCCTCATCGACTCCACTCGCGAAGAAGCACTTATCAAGCGTGGCAACGCCTTCAGCCTGTCATCCCTTGATGCTGAGCGCAGTCGTGTGAACACCCTCTTCCGCAATAACGGCTATTATTATTATAATGGTAGTTATGCCTCCTACCTTGCAGATACTCTGGCTACCACCGACAAAGTACAGTTGCGCTTCCAGTTGGCCGACGGTCTGCCCGAGGGTGCACTCGACAAGTGGTATATCGGCCATCTCGCTGTCAACTTCCGCAAGGTGGCTCGCGAACAACTCACCGACAGTATTCAGCGCAGACACCTGTCCATTCACTTCAATGGAAAAAAATCGCCCATCCGTCCGCGCGTCATCCTCAAGGATCTCCGCTTGCGACCAGGCCAGCAGTTCAGTTACGCCAACTATCTCGAGTCGGCCAGCAAGATCAACTCCACGGGGGTCTTCTCTTCCACCGACTTCCAGTTCACACCCCGTCCGGGTACCGACAGCCTTGACCTGACACTCAACTGCGTCTTTGACAAGCCCTATGATTTCTATATCGAGGGCAATGCCATTGGCAAAACCATCGGCAACTACGGTCCTGAAGTGCGTATCGGTTTCACCAAGCGCAACGCCTTCCGTGGTGGCGAAAAACTCGACATCAACCTACATGGCTCCTACGAGTGGCAGCGCAACGGCGGCGGCAATAACAGTACCTACCAGTATGGTGCCGACGCGAGTATCGAGTTCCCCCGTATCATCGCCCCCTTCTATAACTCTGAGCGTGTGCGCCGCGACAAGGTCACTGGGCGCCCCAAGCCTCGCCGTTTCACCTCCACACCCACCACTTTAGCAAAGGTATCCTTTGACATTGTAAACCGACCCGACTACTATAGGATGCACGTGGCCAGTGGTGAGTGGACCTATCGCTGGCAGACATCGGAGACCAGCCGCCATGAGTTCTCTCCCCTCACGCTGAGTTACCAGTACAAAAACACCACCACCGAACTCTTCGACTCCATCATGGGAGCCTATCCCTATCTCATCGCCACGATGGACGACTATTTCATCCCAAAGATGCGCTACACCTACACCTATACGAGTCCCTCCCGTCATCGCAACCCCATCCGCTGGGAAACCACCATTGAAGAGGCTGGAAACCTAGTCTCCCTCTGGGACATCGCCGGTGGGCACAGTTTCAACGAGAAGGATAAGACGCTCTTCAAGAATCCATACGCGCAGTTCTTACGTCTGGAAACCGACTTCACCAAGACATGGTCGCTGGGCACCGTCTCAAGTCTGGTGGCCCATCTGAACGCGGGTATCATCTGGTGTTACGGCAATAGCGACGATCCCCCGTTCAGCGAGATGTTCTATGCCGGTGGTGCCAACAGCATCCGTGCATGGAGCGCACGCTCCATTGGCCCAGGACGATTTAACGGTGAGGGCGTCCTGGACAAACAGATGTCCTATATCATGCGTAATGGTGACCTGAAGATCGTCGGCAACCTTGAATACCGTACGCCCCTCTTCGGCAATCTGCACGGTGCGATTTTCCTAGATATGGGCAACGTATGGAACCGTGTAGATTATATGGATATGTATAACATAAGCCCCGACGATGTCGATGAGGAAAATCAGGAAACGTTGTATTATCTCAATAAATGGTCTGACGAGATGAGTTTCAGACCTTCCAAGTTCTTCGAGGACATCGCCATCGGTACGGGATTTGGTCTGCGCTACGACATGGGATTCCTTATCCTCCGTCTCGACTGGGGCTTCGCCCTCCATATGCCCTACGACACCGGCAGCGGTTATTTCTCCGGTTCCTTCAAGGACCGCCACACCCTTAATTTCGCCATCGGATATCCCTTCTAATAAAAATCCCCACCAACTGGCGGGGATTTCCTTTATAAGTGCTTATCGTTTATTGCATGTCATAGACCACTTGCATAAGTCTCTTGCCGAGTTCGTCGGCCTGCTCCATGGTCTGGGCCTCACTATAGACACGGATAATGGGTTCTGTGTTCGATTTGCGTAGGTGTACCCAACGGTCGGGAAAGTCGATCTTCACACCATCGATATCATTGACCTTGGCACTGTTGTCCTTGGCGAACATCTCCTTCACCTTCACAAGAATGGCATCCACGTCCGTTTCTGGCGTAAGGTCAATGCGATTCTTCGCAATCTGGTAATCAGGGAAGGTCTTGCGCAACTCAGAGACGGTACAACCCTTCTGGGCGAGACTGGAGAGGAAAAGCACGATACCCACAAGGGCGTCGCGACCGTAGTGGCTCTCAGGATAGATAACTCCTCCATTGCCTTCACCGCCAATCACAGCACCAACCTCCTTCATTTTCGTGGTGACATTTACCTCACCTACCGCAGCAGCAGTATAGGTGCCGCCATGCTTCTCCGTCACGTCACGCAAGGCGCGAGTGGAAGAGAGGTTGGAAACCGTATTACCAGAGGTATGGCTCAGAATATAGTCGGCCACGCTGACGAGCGTATATTCCTCACCGAACATGGTGCCGTCTTCACAGATGAATGCCAGACGATCCACATCTGGATCCACCACGATACCTAAGTCAAAACCACCCTGACGCATCTTGTCCATGATGCCCTGGAGGTTTTTCTCCAATGGCTCCGGGTTATGAGCGAAATCGCCTGTACATGCACTATTGAGTATCTCATAATCCACGCCGAGGGCCTTGAAGAGGTTGGGCAGGATGATGCCACCTACAGAGTTGATGGTATCTGCGCAGACGCGGAACTTACGTTTTTTGATAGCCTCCACATCTGCTATCTTCAGTTGTAACACGGAGTCAATATGACGCTGGTCGAAACTTTTGTCTTCGGTATAGGAACCAAGTTGATCCACGTCGGCATAGTCAAAATCTTCACGAGCAGCAATGTCGAGCACTTCTGCACCGTCGGCAGCAGTCAGGAACTCACCCTCGTTGTTGAGCAGTTTCAAGGCGTTCCACTGACGGGGGTTGTGCGAGGCGGTAATGATGATACCGCCATCTGCGCTGGCCATGCGAACAGCCAGTTCTGTCGTGGGGGTGGAGGCGTAGCCGATATTGATGACATCGAAGCCCATGCCCATCAGCGTACCACAAACCACATTTTTGACCATCTCACCCGAGATACGACCGTCGCGGCCGACGACAATCTTATTGAAGGTAAGAGACCTTCTTTTGATGAAAGTGGCGTAAGCGGTGGTGAACTTCACAATGTCTAAAGGGTTGAGTGTATCACCCGTGCGTCCGCCGATTGTTCCGCGGATGCCTGAAATAGATTTGATAAGTGTCATAAGGGTAAATATTATAGAAAATCGTTATGCTTCGCGTTGGAAGGTGATCTCGTAGAAGAAAGGCGTCACATCTTGCATCGCCAAGACATGTCCCTGACTATGCGGCACAATCAGACGTACCTTGGCAATCTCGTCATCTTCAGTCACGGGATATCCCACGTTGATATACGACAATGGCACCAGCCAGCCTGCAGGCACAGCCGCACTACTATAATAATAGTACATGTTATAAGCGATGGCCTTGATAAACGAGGCAGTGAAGGTGCCGCTGGTGCAAGTAACACGCATGATGTCAGGAGTACCAGACTTGTAAGAGGCGTTGGTGACAACCCTCACCGTGTCGTTCATGATGTCAAACTCTCTGCATCTGCAGACGAGGTTGACGGTCTCACCGTCCTGCAACTTCGTGCCACAGCCTTGACGTACAATCTGCATATACACACCACTCTTGTCAAGTTTCACGAATTCATTGCGCGTCAAGTCGGTCTTGTTACCCTGCTGTACAAAGACGTCTTCGGAAATGACCGTAATGCTGGAATCAGCAATGAACTTGTTGATGGCATTACGTTCCTTTTCTTTCATATCGCCATATGTCTCGTAGTCGTTACAACTGGCGAGCAACGCAATGGCGGCTATCAATATCAATACTATCTTCTTCATTTCGGCTGCAAAAATACGAAATTTTAGTGAAAAGAGAAAAGTGACCCGTGATATGTATAACTTATTTCACATTATTTATATTTTACGACAGCAATTCCCTAAACGCTACAATCGCACGCTTCACGGTCTCGATGGCTTCGTCAATGGAACAATAAAGGCGGCCACCGGAGGCATTGAGGTGTCCACCACCATTAAAGAACTTCTCCGCCATTTGGTTACAGGGGAAGTCATCGACGGAGCGCAGGCTCACCCAGACAGTGTTCGGTTTCTCTGAGTCCTCGCGCAGTGAGATAGAGAGGCGCAAACCCTTAATCTGCTGTGGAATATTCACTAACCCCTCAGCATCACCCTTGATGAAGTGAAACTGCTGCAGTTCCTCTTTGGTCAACGCGTAATAGGCAGCATTGTACTCTGGCAGATACACCAGTTTCTGGTACATCACGTAGCCCATCAGACGCAGGCGGTCCTCACTGTAGTTATGATAGACGTTACGGTAGATTTTGTCCTTGTTGATATGCTTGGTGAGCAACAGCGAGATGATATAAAAGATCTCTGGTCGCGACGAAGCAAAAGTAAAGCCTCCTGTGTCGGTCATCATCCCACAATAGATAGGAACGGCAAAGTGCTTATCAAGATTATCGAAAGCCCCCAGTTGCCATACGATACGGAAGACAATCTCACTGGTGCTGCACGCCTCGGGGTGCGAGATGGTGAGTACCGCAGGGACGTCGGGGTTCAGGTGGTGGTCGATGAGTACACGCTTGGCTTGGGTACCTATCAACGAGGTCTGCATCTCATCCACCCGACTGGGCGTATTGTAGTCGAGACAAAACACCAAGTCGGCAATTTTCAGGAGCATATCGCACTTCTCACGGTGCTTGTCGTAACGCACAATCTTCTCCGTGTTCGGCAACCAACTCAGAAAATCTGGGTACTGGTCGGGCACAATGACGGTGGTCTCCTTTCCCAACGACCACAGATAGGCCGCCCAAGCCAACGACGATCCTATCGCGTCGCCGTCAGGACTTTGATGGCAGGTGACAACGATGCTCTGGCTCTCGTCGATCAACTGCCTCAGTCGCCCCACCTCCTCCTCTGTCAATAAATTAATATCCAATTCAAAACAGTTTATTCGGATAAACCCCTTCATCCACCAGTTGCTGAATACGAGCAACGGTACCCTCTCGGTCAGCGGCATACGTCACACCAAACCACTTGCTCGTGGTATCGAGTACTTCGCAAGTAGCCGTACCATCGGTGATGAGTTTGTTAACCATCAGCGGGATGAAGAACTCGGCCTTCAGGTTCGTCATGTTCTTCGGGTCGCTCAGGAACTCCTTGAAGTAGGCCTCGCTGTACTCGAAGTAATCGGGCGTAAAGCCCCACATGTTCATCGAGACGGGAGCATTGTCATCAACGACAACCCACTGGCCCTGCTCATCTTTATAGCGGATGGGCTCAGAGGCGGCGCCAACGTTGCTGCCGTCGGCGGCACAGCGCACAATCTCGGTGCGCTCCACGACAGTGGTGAGATGGCCTTTCTCGTTTTTCGAGCAGACACCACGGGCCACAGTGCCGTTCTCGCTGAGGGTGTTGCCCACGCGGAAGCCTACCATAGCATATTGGTTCTTCGCCCCTTCGGGGAGACTGGCAAGGAACTTACCTATAACCATGAAAGCGTCGCGGTTGTAGAAGTCGTCGCAGTTGATGACGCAGAACGGCTCCTTGATCACGTCCTTTCCCATCAGCACAGCGTGGTTGGTGCCCCACGGTTTCTGTCGTCCCTCAGGCACAGAGAATCCCTCTGGCAGCGCATCGAGTCCCTGAAAACACAGTTCGCAGGGAATATGTCCCTCGTACTTGGCGAGGATCTGTGTGCGGAACTGCTCCTCAAAGTCTTTACGGATCACCCACACAATCTTGCCGAATCCTGCCTGAATGGCGTCATAGATACTATAGTCCATGATGGTCTCGCCGTTGGGTCCCAGCCCGTCGAGTTGTTTCAAACCTCCGTAGCGGCTTCCCATGCCTGCTGCGAGAAGAAATAATGTCGGTTTCATAACTATCTTTTTTGAGTTAGAATATATTTTTCTTTATTTCAAGGAATCGAACTTCGCGTTCTTCTCGATGGTCCAATCCTTGCGCTTGGAAAGTTCACAGTCCTTACCCTTGAACATCTTGGCGGCCTGCTTGTCGCCTTTAAGTTGCCACTGGAGCCAGGCAAGAGCCACCACAGAGAACTCACCGCCATGAGGCTGACGATAGGTACCACCATGACCAACGGGGAAGTTGGTCGCACAGGCTGCTACATGCTCGATGCGGTGGAAGTCGTCCATACCATTGCCATAGGCAATATCGGTCTCACCACCGAGGAGGTACATGATGGGTGTATGGATCTCATTGAGTTTCGACTTCGGAGGCATGGGCATGCCACCTACGGCTGAGCCGGCATTCTCGGTACTGAAGAGACCACTGTTACAGATCATCAAAGTCTTGATGCGGGGGTCAGCACAATTGAACAACGTCTGAAGGCCACCACACGACATACCTGCCACACAGATATTCTTCACGTCTAACTTATTATAATAGGGTGAGTTGGGGTCGGCATTCTGCGCAATAGCCCAATCCATAGACTCTATCTGCTGCTCTGTGGTTGACATCGGACCACGATAGGGTTGTTCATCCATAGGGATAAAACCTGTAGCCAACACAATGAAACCGTAGGAGGCAATCTCGTTGAGGAAGTTGACATGCTCCCAAGGGGAGTTGGTGCAGGCACCATTGCCCCATACCAATATGGGGAGTGGATTTTTCTTATCAAACTTGGAAAGGTCCTGAGGCACAAAAATTGTGTGAGCCGCCAGGGAGGGGTCATCCTGCATGATGGCCTTATAAGGGCCTGTACCACCATCTTCGAGAATACGTGAGGCTGCATTTGCCACTGTCAGCGTCATCAGGACGGCTGCCAGACAGAGAAGTCGTTTTGCTTTCATAATCTTATCAGTTTTGTTAGTATATTGCTTTTGCTTGCAAAGGTACAAATAAGCCCGGAAATAACCAAATATTTTCGGTTTTTTCCGAGCATAAAGATAAAAACGAAGACCTAAGCCAACTGACGGGCCCTGTCTAATGCGATATTAATGTGGGAACAGATGTTCTCCTCGCCGAGCATTGTGTCGAAGCCCGACTTATGGAGCACAGCCTGCACCGTAGGGTTAACACCCGAAAGCACTACTTGGATACCCTCGGCCTGTGACATCAGACAGAGGTTTGTCAGGTTATGAATACCCGTGGAATCGACAAACGGCACCTTACGCATGCGGATGATACGCACCTTCGGACGCTGATGGCGCAGGGCACCCATGATCTCCTCGAACTTATTTCCGGCACCGAAGAAATACGGGCCGTTGATCTCATAGACCTCCACACCCTCGGGGATGGTGAGGTGCTCGAGGTTACCCAATTGGAAGTCGCTGTTCTCCTCCTCGGGATTGATCTCGTCACTGATAACCTTGACATCAGTGGTTTCAGCCATGCGGCGCATGAAGAGCAGACAAGCACAGATGAGTCCCACCTCGATGGCGATGGTAAGGTCGAAGATGACGGTAAGCAGGAAGGTGACCCAGAGCACGATGACGTCGCTCTTCGGATTCTTCATGATACTCAGGAACGAGCGCCAGCCGCTCATGTTATAACTGACAATGACGAGCACACCGGCCAGACAAGCCATCGGAATATACTGTGCCAGCGGCATGAGGAAGAGGAAGATGAGTAGCAGCACGGCGGCATGGATGATGCCGGCCACGGGCGTGCGACCACCGTTATTGATGTTCGTCATCGTGCGGGCGATGGCACCCGTAGCGGGGATACCGCCGAAGATGGGCGATGCCAGATTGGCGACACCCTGGGCGATGAGTTCGGTATTGGAGTTATGGCGATCGCCGATGACGCCATCAGCCACAGTGGCAGAAAGCAGTGACTCGATGGCACCAAGGATGGCGATAGTAATAGCCGGCGAGACCAGTCCCTTGATGACATCCCACGTCAGCGAGGGCACCTGAGCCCCAGGCAACTGGTTGGAGATAGAGAAACGGTCGCCGATGGTCTCGATGCTCGTTACACCCATGTACTGCCTCAGCAGAAGGGCGGCGATAGTCATCAGGACGATGGCTATCAAACTCCCAGGCAGTTTCCCCGCCACACTGCGGCGCGAAATCTTTGGCCAGAGGGCGATGACAGCCACAGAGGCTACCCCTACCCCGGCGCTCCACCAGTCAATAGTAGGGAGTGCAGAAAAGTAGGCAATCCACTTCTCAATAAAATCAGAAGGTACAGAGGTCATTGTCAGTCCGAAGAGGTCCTTAATCTGCGTGGTAAAGATGGTCAGGGCGATACCCGAGGTAAAGCCCACCACGATGGGATAAGGGATATATTTGATGATTGTTCCCAGATGAAGGACACCGAACATGATCAGAAAGACACCCGCCAGTAGCGTAGCGATGGTCAAGCCCTCGAAGCCGTACTGTTGGATGATATTATATATAATAATAATGAACGCGCCCGTGGGACCTCCTATCTGAACCTTCGAGCCTCCAAAGACGGAGACGATGAGACCAGCCACGATGGCTGTGATGATACCCTTCTCGGGCGTCACTCCTGACGCAATACCGAAGGCGATGGCAAGGGGCAGGGCCACGATGCCGACGATGATACCCGCCAGCAAATCAGTGGTAAACTGCTTCTTGTCGTAATTCCTGACAGTAGAAAACAGTTTCGGTTTGAACTCCAATGTAGTCATATTCTGTTAATTATCTTGAAAACGGGTGCAAAAGTAAGAAAAAAGTTAAAAACCGCATGAAGAATGGATAACTTATTCAAAAATGCCCTAAATTTGTTGCCGAAAATCAATTTGAGAGAGAGAAAATTCACATTTTATTCATTAAAAACAAAGCATTATGAAAAAAATCATGTTCGCCGTGATGGCTATGTTCGCCATCGGTTTCACATCGTGTGGTAACAAGAATCAGGCTCCTGCAGAGGCTCCTGCTGCTGAAGAAGAAGTAGTGTTCAACGCTGAGGAAGAGGCTGCCGCCACCATCAGTGCCCTGACAGAACAGATCGAGGCTAAGGATGCCAGCAAGTTCCAGGAGGTACTCGCCACCGTACAGGAGAAGATCAAGGAGATCATTGGTTCCAATCCTGAGATTGCCAAGGAGTATGTGACCAAGGTTCAGAACTTCCTGAAGGAGAATGCCGACAAGATCAAGGCTTTCGCCGGTGAGAACGCTGCTGTTCAGACTGCCCTGTCTGCTATCACCGCTGCACCTGCAGAGGCTGTGGTCAATGGTCTGATGCAAGCCGTTGAGGGTGCCAAAGATGCTGCCAGCAACGTTGTTGAGGGTGCCAAGGATGCTGCCAGCGACGCTGTTGACGCAGGCAAGCAGGCTGTTGAGAACAAGGCCAACGAGGTGAAGGACGCAGCCAAGGGTGCTGCCAACGATGCTGTTGACAAGGCTGCCAACGATGCAAAGAAAGCACTCGGAATCTAAAGAAAAGAGAAGTGAATAATTATTTAGGCAGTCACGAGTTTGTGACTGCCTATTTTTTTTATAGCAACAATTGACCTATCCCTGAAAATAGTAGTCACATTTAAGGCTCTCACTGGAAAGAAGTGAAATATATACCCTTAAATGTGAGGGAATATATTTTGCAATGATCTTTTTTACAATCTTTGTTTGGTTATAGGGAAAATCCTCTACTATTATAGGGAAATTCCTTTGGCTTGCTGAAAAAAATTTTGTTTCTTTGCACTGTAAATAGTGAAAACCATTTGCTAACATTAATTGAAACCAATATGAAAAGGGTTATAGTGACTCTCATGGCGGTGCTGATGCTGCTCGTCGGACTGGTGGGCCCGGCAGGTGCGCAGGGTCGGCTCGATAATATACGCCAGATGCTCGAGCAGGCACCCGTGCAGGAAAAAGTCTATCTGCATCTTGACAACACCTGTTACTATAAAGGCGACACCATCTGGTATAAGTCGTATGTAGTAAGGGCCGACAGTCTGACATACAGTGACATGAGTCGTATCCTCTACGTGGAACTGCTCTCCCCCGACGGACTGGTGGTGAAGCGCGAGAACATCATCGTCTCGTCAAACGGCTATAGCGACGGCAACTTTGTGTTGCAGGACTCTCTCTATTCAGGCTACTACGAGATACGTGCCTACACCCGATGGATGCTCAACTTCTGTGTGACGGAACATCCCTATGGACGTAAGGACCGAGAGTATTTTTATAATAAGGATATGGCGCGCGACTTCTTCCGGAAATTCGGAACGGTGTATAGTCGCGTATTTCCCGTTTATGAGCGCCCGGACTCCACTGGCGATTATGCGCAGAAGTATATCGTCAGCAGGCCGAAGACCAGAATAGAGAAGGAACTGAAAGCGAAATTAGAGGTGCGCTTCTATCCCGAGGGCGGCCATTTGATTGCTGGCACCCGCTGTGCCGTCGCCTTTGAGGCGGTCAACGAGGAGGGCGAGCATATTGACATCAACGGACAGGTGACAACAGGCGACAACAGTCAGACCATCCGCACAGAGCATCAGGGCAGAGGACAGTTCTTCCTGACTGTGCCTGAGGGCAAGGATGCGGAGGCTTCGTTTATCTACCACGGCAAGACCTACTACTTCGACCTGCCCAAGGCAGAGCGCATGGGTTGTGCCCTGCACGTGGAGACCTCGCCACAATCCACTACGGCCGACATCACCCTGCAAGGACTCCCCACCGACCGCGAGTACGGGGTGGCGGTGCTCTGCAGGGGCGTGCTCAAGTCGTTCCAGACCATCAGGGGCAATGGGCGCGTCGCCATCGAGCAGTCGCAACTCCCCACAGGCGTCAACGACCTGTTGGTCTTTGATGAGACAGGGAACCTGTTGGCAGACCGTCTGTTCTTCGTCAACCACCATGACTACGACCTGAATCCCATTACCGTCAGCGGTATGCAGAATGAGTATCAGCCCTTTGATTCTATTAGTCTCCAGTTCCAGACACCTCCAGGTACTGGACCCATATCCATTTCCGTGCGTGATGGAGCCTATGAGGATCCGACTTACGACACGGGCAACATCGTCACTGACCTACTGCTGTCCAGTGAACTGAAAGGCTTCATCGCCTACCCCGACTACTACTTTGAGTCGGATGACGACACACATCTGCGTGCCCTCGATCTGCTGATGATGGTACAGGGATGGCGGCGCTATGACTATCAGGAAATCACCAGCGGCACACCTCTGCGCTATCAG
>JAGCPK010000063.1 GCA_017965725.1 Prevotella sp. | reverse complement strand
CCAGATAAGGTCTGGACGCCATTGCCAACCCTCAATATGTGCAAAGAGAGGTGCGTAGGCGGTCATATAGACCACGTCGGCATTACGCTCCATGCCCGTCATGAAGCCTGCCTCAAGAATGGAGGCTTCGTAGTGGTTCCATTTGTGATTGTTCTTACCGTGGCAGGCATATTCACCGGCGAAGACCTTCGGACCCTTGCGGTCGTAGGTGTCGTAGCGCATAGCACCGCAGTTGCCGTATTTCTCCTTTCCTTTGGGTGTGGCCAGGAACCAGTCCTCATTGCGGTAAAAATGTTCATCCACGAGGTCGGCTTTCAGGCGTTTCATGGCGTCCCAACCTTTTTTCCACATCTCACCTTCGGAGTCAGGACCACTGGTACCCACAATCTGAATGGCGGGATATTTGGACTTGATGGCAGCCACAAACGGTTCGAGGCGTTTGAAGTACATATCATCCCATTGTTCATTACCCACGCCGATGAACTTCATGTTGAAGGGGTCAGGGTGTCCCATCTCTGCACGCACCTTGCCCCATTCTGAGTCAGCAGGACCATTGGCAAACTCAATGAGGTCGAGACAATCCTGGATATAAGGCTGCAACTGGTCCATTGGTACATGTGCCTCCTCTTTTTCCCAGTTCTGGAACTGACAGGCCATACCGACATTCAACACGGGTAGAGGTTCAGCACCGATATCCTCGGAGAGTTGGAAGAACTCGAAGAAGCCCAGTCCGTAACTCTGGAAATAGTCAGGATAGAAGCGATTGGAGAAAGTATATTCCCAACGGTTCTCATTCAGAGGACGGTTCTCGACGGGACCGATAGTGTTCTTCCACTGATAGCGTGTAGCCAGATCGACACCCTCCACGATACAACCGCCAGGGAAGCGCAGCAATCCCGGATGCTCATCGGCCAGGGCTTGAGCCAAGTCGCGACGCATACCGTTCTTACGGTTCTTGAAGGTGTTGACGGGGAATAGGCTGACATGCTCCAGATCGACGGCGTTCTTGCCATCAAGATAGATACGAAGTTGAGCTTTGGCAATGGTCTGAGATGACTTCATCACCAGTTCGTATTTCTGCCATTTGGAGGAGGTGATGTCGAGTTTTGCCTCTGCAAACTGCTGGTTTTCACCCATCGAGGCACGGTCGATAAACTGTATGATGAGTTTTGCACTGCCTTGCGGAGCCTTGGCCCAGACAGAGAAACGATAGTCCTCACCCTGTTTCAGACCAATACCGAAGAAACCATTATTCGATAACCCTGACCGCCGCTCGCTGTGCCCGGGATAGCGCAACTCGACATAATGCGGACAGCGCTCAAATGGTCCGTCATCCTTTACCTCAAAAGTTCCGAAGGCTTCCCATCCCATCAGATGGTCTGGGAATTCGAACGAACGGTTTTTTACCAATTCACCATACAGACCACCGTCGGCAGCGTAGTTGATGTCCTCGAAAAAGAGACCATACATCGTAGGCTGTATGGGGGCTCCGATCTTCTTAGTGTTGACCTCCATAACATGAGTCTGTGCAGACATGCCGATGGAGAAGGCCAGTGTCATAGCACCAGTGATAATTCTTGATTTCATTGCTTTTTAATTTAGAAGTAACCAGTATTTTGATGATTCTAATGCAAAATTAGTTAAAAAAACACGGAATCGTTTGGATTATCGAAGAAAAGATGTAATTTTGTGAAATATTAAGATTTAGGAAAACAAACTACAAACATAAATAAAGAAGATAAGATGAAGAGAGTTTTAATTGCAGAAGACAACGACAGCAATTTTATCCTGATGACGTACATCTTGAAGAGAAATTATCAGTTTGAACGTGCCATAAACGGACAGGAGGCTGTTGACATGGTGGAAAAAGGTAATTTTGATATTGTTTTGATGGATATCAAGATGCCTGTTATGGACGGTATGGAAGCCGCTAGGCTTATCAAGGAGAAACATCCAGACCTTCCCATTATCGCACTGACGGCCAATGCCTTCGACAGCGACCGCCAGATGGCATTCGAGGCAGGATGCGACGAGTTTCTACCCAAGCCTATCAGCAGTGAGGTATGTTTGAAAACCATCGCCAAATTTATTGGAGACTAATTAGACGATAATATGCTTGACAAAGAAAGAGGGCTCTACATCGCCCATTGCGCTAATGGTGCGCTCAGTATAACAGGAAAGATGGCCAACCGCCACGGACTCATTGCGGGAGCCACAGGTACAGGTAAGACCGTTACCCTGCAGGTGATGGCAGAGACTTTTTGCCAAGCAGGTGTACCTTGTTTCATGGCCGATATGAAGGGCGACTTGTCGGGTATCTCCCAGGTGGGACGCTTGAGCGGTTTTATCGAGAAGCGTCTGCCTGAGTTCGGCATTGAGAATCCGGAGTTCCAAGCTTGTCCCGTTCGTCTCTATGATGTCTATGGTGAACAGGGTCATCCCATGCGTGCCACCATCTCACAAATGGGCCCGTTGTTGCTGTCACGCCTGATGCAACTCAACGAGACACAGGCAGGCGTACTCACCATCGTGTTCCGCATTGCTGACGAACGTGGCTTACAACTCCTCGATGTCAAGGATCTTCGGGCCATGCTCGACTGGGTATCACAGCATGCCAAAGAATATAGGACTAAATATGGAACGGTGACCAGTATGTCTATCGGCTCTATCCAGCGCGCCTTGTTGCAGTTG
Organism: Prevotella sp.; assembly: GCA_017965725.1. Taxonomy (GTDB): domain Bacteria; phylum Bacteroidota; class Bacteroidia; order Bacteroidales; family Bacteroidaceae; genus Prevotella. Next base: position 28,134 of record JAGCPK010000063.1, on the reverse strand, counting down.
GAGAGTCAGGGAGCCGACAAGTTCTTTGGAGAGCCGTCGTTTGATATTTACGACTTGATGCAGTGCGAGGGTGGCAAGGGTGTTATGAATGTGTTGGCAGCAGACAAGTTGATGATGCAGCCCAAACTCTATTCCACCTTCCTGCTCTGGCTGATGAGTGAACTATATTCTACTTTGCCAGAAGTAGGCGACCTGCCTCTGCCTAAACTCGTGTTCTTCTTCGACGAGGCTCACATGCTCTTCACTGATACCAGCAAGGCATTGCTCGATAAGATTGAGCAGGTGATCCGTCTCATCCGCTCGAAGGGTGTGGGTATCTACTTCATCACCCAGAGTCCTTCGGATATTCCTGAGAACATCCTCGGTCAACTAGGTAACCGTGTACAGCATGCCCTTCGTGCCTATACTCCGAAGGATCAGAAAGCCGTAAAGACTGCAGCCGACACCTTCCGTGCCAATCCGGAATTCAAGACTGATGAGGCTATCATGAATCTTGAGACCGGTGAGGCGCTCGTCAGTTTCCTCGACGAGAAGGGTGCGCCTAACATCGTGGAACGGGCTAAGGTGCTCTTCCCTCTGTCTCAGATAGGTGCCATCACAGACGGACAGCGTCTCGATCTAATCAAACAGAGCCGTATTTATGGTAAATACGATACACCCATTGATCGTGAGAGTGCTTTCGAAGTGTTGGTGGCTGAGGCTGAGAAACAACTACAGTTGCAGGAGGAAGAACAGGCCAATCTGGAACTTCCCAAGCCAGAAAAGGGTGGTAAGGTCGAGAAGGCAGAGAAGAAAAAGCCCGGTATGATGAGCAAGGTAGGCAAGGCTGTGATGACAGCCCTTACTTCGACATTGGCTGCTCTCCTTGGAACATGGGTTAGCGATAAGGTTTCTGGTAAAAAGACCAAGTCGAAGACCTCTGCCAAGGAGAAGGTGGTGAAGAATGCCACCAGTGCAGCCACACGCACCATCACGAGAGAACTCTCTCGCGATATCCTTGGAAATCTGATTAAGTAGTGAAGTTATTCGCACACTGTATAGATATACCGCTGTCGTTCGACAGTGGTATATTTTTTTGTCCCGTCCAGAACGCTTTTCATATCCTTGCTGATGCCTGTGCCGATGAGCTTGAGGGTTGCCTCCTTCATAGTCCACAGACGGATAAAAGCCACATCGGGATGCTCTGCCGATTCTATCTCATGGATTTCCTCGTCATTCATCGTGTATCGGACAAGACTTTCCTTGTATTCTCGGATTGACTCCACGTCAACACCAATCGGTTTGTCGCTGATGACACAGACCACAGCTTCCTTGCAATGGCTGAGGTTGAAATAAATCTCTGGATATCCCACAATGAAGGGCTTGCCGTGCTCATTATATTCAAAGACGGGATTTTCTATGATGCCATAATTATCATGCAGTCCCTTTTTTAATAGTAGGTATGCGAGGACACAGAGTCGCTGGCCCTGTTCATGTTTGAACTTCAGGGCTTGCTCCCGTCGCTGCTCCGAAATCTCCCCCAGCGCAGCCTTCAGGTCAAACTCCCAAATATGCTCACTCACACATATCTTCACCTTTACACCCTTTCACCTTTTCACTTTTTCACCCTTTCACCTTTACTCTATCCCCAATTCTGGCATGGGAATTTTACGGTTTGGGTTCTCCTTCGCTCCGAGATCCACCAGTTCGCGTCCCTTCTGGGCCACGCTCTGCCTACCCGATATCAGTTTATTGTTCGCACTGTCGTAGGCCTCCTGTACCTTGTGGAGTTTCTCTCCCAAATCATTATACCGTTGCACAAAATCACCCAAACGATCCAGCAGTTGTTCCGCCAGTCCGAAGACCTTCTCCTGGTTCTCTGCCTGTTGGTTCTGTACCCAGGCGATATGGATCATGTGTAGAATGCCTAAGAGATTCTGTTCGCCCGTTACGAAGACTTTTTTCTCAAACGCTTCGCGCCAAAGTGTGGGATCATTCGCCAGTGCCAGTTGTAACGACGACTCGAAAGGCACGAACATAATGACAAAATCCACTGCATCCCGTCCGTTCTTAATATATTTCGAATAGTCCTTGCGGGCCAGTTCATTGACATGCTGGCGCACACTCTTGATATGCTCCTGTAGGTAGCGCTCCTTCTCCTCGGGTGTCTCCGCATTCACATATTTCTCATAGGCTACCAGCGACACCTTTGAATCCACGATGGCATCCTGTCCCTGTGGATAATGAAGAATCACGTCTGGCTGCATCTCCTTGCCAGTCTCATCGTGCTTCAGCGGACGCCCCATCTCATCACGGAGCCGTGCCTGTACCTCATAGTGGATTCCCTCCGTCAGACCCTGACTTGCCAATAGGTCGCCAAGGATTATCTCACCCATGTTACCGCTCACCTTATTGTCACGTCGAAGCACGTTCGTCAGCCCCTCAGCCTTCTCACCTAGTTGCTGGGTCTGTTGCATCATCAACAGCATCTGCTCACGGAACGAGGCTGAATAGCCTGCCGACTCCTTCTTACTCTCGTCGAGGGCCTTGCGCACCTCACCGATAGCATCTTTTAGGGGCTGGGTGATGCCTGCCATCGTCTCTGTGTTCTGTTCCTTCAACTTCGAGGCTGTCGCCTCCATCAGTTGCTGGGCCATATTCTTAAACTGGGCATCACGCTTCTCCAGTTCGTCGGTCATCTGCTGCCTGACGATCTCCAGTTCTCTGCCTTGCGACTCCGACTTGGCGTGCAGGTCTTTGTTCTCTGCCTCCAGATGACGTACCCTACTGGTGGCATCTGCCAACTGTTCTCCCTTCATCGAGAGTTCAATGTCTTTCTTGCCACCCTCTATGCGGAGCGTGTCCATCTTACGGTCCATCAGCAGATAGAGCACCACGGCTCCCACCGCTATACCTATTATTATATATACTGCAATCATCATATTCTGTTAATTTTGATGCAAAAGTAAAAAAAATCTTCGAAAATCTATGTAATCTGTGGCTTTTTTTATATCTTTGCAGCAAGAAATCATTTTATGAATCATTAAAAACTATCATTATGGATTACAAGATTATCGACATCGAAGGTGTAGGCGACGTTTATGCAGAGAAACTGGTTGCCGCTGGTATTAACAAGGTGAGCGAACTGCTCGAGAAGTGTGCTGCCCCCAAGGGCCGCAAGGAGCTAGCTGAGGCTACAGGCATCAGTGAAAAACTAATCCTGCGTTGGACCAACCATGCAGACCTTTTCCGCATCAACGGCGTAGGTCCTCAGTTCTCAGAACTGTTGGAGAAGGCAGGCGTTGACACCGTAAAGGAGTTCCGTCACCGTGTGGCAGAGAACCTGCAGCCGAAACTGGAGGAGATCAACGAGCAGTTCCACATCTGTGGTCGTGTACCCGCTGTCAGCGAAATACAGAAGATGATCGACCAGGCCAAGGAATTGGAGCCGAAGATGACCTACTAAATATCAAAGCGTCATCCACACAACTAACGAGGCCCGCCAACTGGCGGGCCTCGTCGTTTAAGCGAGGGTTGGTTTTATTTGTCGTAGGCGTGGACGGGATAGTCGATGGTGTAATGGAGTCCTCGACACTCCTTGCGCTCCAAGGCCCAGCGGGTGATAAGGTAGCCCACGTTAATCATGTTACGCAGTTCGCAGATATCCTTTGAAGCCTTGACACGTTTGAAAAGGCGTTCCGTCTCTTCATAGAGCATGTCGAGACGGTCCCATGCACGATGCAGACGGAGGTCGGAGCGGACGATACCCACATAGTTCGCCATAATCTGATTGACCTCACGGACGCTCTGGGTGATGAGCACCTTCTCCTCGTTGGTCATCGTACCCTCGTCGTTCCACTCAGGCACCTTCTCATTATAATCATAGAGATCGACATGCTGCAATGAGTCCTTGGCAGCAGCGTCGGCATAGACCACTGCCTCGATGAGTGAGTTGGAGGCGAGACGGTTGCCGCCATGCAATCCTGTGCAAGAGCATTCGCCCAAAGCATAGAGCCGTTCAATGCTCGACTGTCCATTGAGATCGACCTTGATACCACCGCACATATAATGGGCAGCAGGTCGCACAGGGATATAGTCGGTGGTGATGTCGATACCCATCGAGAGACATTTCTGGTAGATATTGGGGAAGTGGTGACGCGTCTCCTCAGGATCCTTGTGCGTCACGTCGAGACAGACATGGTCGATACCATGGATCTTCATCTCCTTATCGATGGCACGGGCCACGATGTCACGAGGCGCCAGGGAGAGGCGCTCGTCGTACTTCTGCATGAACTCCTCGCCGTTGGGCAGTTTCAGGATACCGCCATAGCCGCGCATCGCCTCCGTGATGAGGTAGGCGGGGTGCGTCTCCTTCGGATTGTGGAGTACCGTCGGGTGGAACTGTACAAATTCCATGTCAGCCACTGTACCCTTGGCACGATACACCATCGCAATACCGTCGCCTGTAGCAATGACGGGATTAGAGGTGGTCAGATAAACAGCGCCACAGCCACCAGTACACATCACAGTCATCTTCGAGAGATAGGTATCCACCTTCTCTGTGATGGGATTCAGCACATACGCTCCATAGCACTGGATATGGGGGGAGCGGCGGGTGACACGCACACCCAGATGGTGCTGGGTGATGATTTCCACAGCGAAGTGGTTTTCCTTGACTTCGATATCAGGATTGTTGCGCACAGCCTCCATCAGTCCGCGCTGGATCTCTGCACCAGTATCATCGGCGTGGTGCAGGATGCGGAACTCCGAATGGCCGCCCTCACGGTGCAGGTCGAAGGTGCCGTCTTCCTTCTTGTCGAAGTTGACACCCCAGTTCACCAGTTCCTGTATCTGTTCAGGTGCCTTCGTGACCACCTGCCTCACAGCGGCAGGGTCGGAGATGTAGTCGCCCGCAATCATCGTGTCCTCGATGTGCTTGTCGAAGTTATCGACAGCGAGGTTTGTCACCGAGGCGACACCGCCCTGTGCAAACGAGGTGTTTGCCTCGTCGAGCGAGGTCTTGCAGATCATACAAACCTTGCCCTTCTTGGCTCTTGCCACCTTCAGGGCGTAACTCATACCGGCCACACCAGCACCGATAATTAGGAAGTCGTACCTATATACCATAACTTATATCAATATTTGTGTGCAAAGATAATAAAAAAATTGATAATTGATAATTGATAATTGATAATTATTTGTATTTTTGCAGATGATATGAAGAAAATACTGATTATTATAGGTTATTTGTGTCTCGTGACGGGACTACAGGCACAGACGGAACCACAGGAGGTGGGCAACTACAAGGTGGCTTTCCTGGAACCTGTCGATTCCGCGCTCCAGTCTCCCGACAGTCTTTTTGTTCCTGACTCTCTTGCCCTTCCCTGGCCTGAGAATGTCATCACACGCCTCGACAAACTGTTGGATGAGCCCCTTCTGAAGAAGACCCAACTCGGTCTGATGGTCTATGACCTCACCGCCGACACCATCATCTTCCGCTACGGAGAGCGCCAGACCATGCGTCCTGCCTCCGTCATGAAACTGGTGACGGCAATTACAGCCCTCGACAAACTCGGGAGCAATTACCAGTATCGTACTTCTTTATATTATACGGGTCAGTTGATTGGCAACGTACTCAACGGCGACCTCTACTGCGTGGGCGGCATGGATCCTCGTTTTAACAACGACGATATGGGTGCCTTCGTGGAGCGGGTGATAGGTATGGGCGTTGATACCATCAGAGGGAGGATCATAGGCGACTATTCCATGAAGGACGAGACGCGTTTGGGCGAAGGCTGGTGCTGGGATGACGACAATCCCGTCCTCTCACCGCTGTTGATCTCGAAGAAGGCAGACTTCCTCCGCAACTTTGTTGATGAGATGCGTAACAAGGATATTGTGGTGGCTGATAACTTCGCTGAAGGGACACTGCCCAATGGGGCATATATCGTGGGTTCCCGTTTCCATGCCATCGACCAGATCCTGACACGGATGCTCAAGGAGAGCGATAACCTCTATGCTGAGTCGATGTTTTACCAAATAGCCGCTTCTGGAGGTGTGAAGCGTGCCTCTGCTGCCAATGCCAGGACACATATCAAGAAACTCATCAGTAAGATTGGTCTCAACCCCGATAATTACAAGATTGCCGACGGCAGCGGACTCTCGCTCTATAATTACGTGAGTCCTGAACTGATGGTGCGCCTGTTGCGCTATGCCTATCGTAATTCTGAGATTTACAGCAGTCTCTATCCCTCATTACCGATAGCAGGTGAGGATGGTACGCTCAGTAAACGGATGAAGGGTGAATATACCATAGGTAATGTCCGTGCCAAGACGGGTACGGTTACGGGTATCTCCAGCCTTGCGGGGTATTGTCACTCAGCCAATGATCATCTGCTCGCCTTCTGCATCATCAACCAAGGTGTGATGAAGAGTGCGGATGGCAGGGATTTCCAAGATAAGATATGTACGGCCCTGTGCCAACCATAAAAGATAATTCCCGCTGATTGGCGGGAATTATTGTTTTAGACCTTGGCAGTCGTACATTCATTCACGAGATACACGATGCTCATGTACGGGATGCCTGTGTTTGTTTCAAGACCAATCTCACAAGTACGACTGTTGCTGTAACCCACCTCAATGTGGTTTGCCTCAATTTGCGGACGGAGTTTTCGCAATCCGTACTTGTTTAGTTCCGGGAAGGTGAAGCCTCTGTCACCTGCAAAACCGCAGCATCCTACACCTTCTGGCAAGAAGACATTGGTAGAGCACATCTTGGCGAGGGCGATGAGGTCGTCTGCCACACCCATCTGTCGTGTACTACAGGTGATGTGCAGGGCGATATGACGGTCTGTCGGATGGAAGTCGAGACGAGGCACGAGATACTTCATGATAAACTCGGCTGGCTCGTAGAGTTTGAACTTCTTCATCACCTTGCCCTCAGGGCGAGCTTCTTCACGCTCAGCAGAGTCGATGCGAGCATCACTCTGCTCTCGCTCACCCATCACCTTCTTCATACGGTGCAGACACGGACTCTGGGCACAGAGCACAGGGTACTTGCCCTGTTCTGAGGCTTTCCACAATGCTTTCTCCAGTTCTGCACTCTTGCGGTCAGCAATGTCGAGCATACCCTTCGATTCCCAGATCTGTCCGCAACACATCTTCTCCATACCCTCAGGGAAGATAACCTCGTAACCAGCCTTTGCCATCAGTTGGATGACCTCATCGACGAGGTCATGCTTCTTGCCGCCTTGTTTCGACTGTCCCATCGTCTGGTTGATACAACTGGGGAAATAGACCACTTTCAGCGGATTCTCTTCAGAAGGCTGATTGTGAGGCAGTGAACGGTCAATGATGAATTGTGTCAAATCAGATTTCTTCGGTTGGCGACGCTTCTTAGGCATGGCTGTCGTCCAGAGGGGCATACCCATCTTGTTCATGGTACGACAGACATTCGTCATCAGTTTAGGCCCGAGGGTGACATGGGCGGCATGAGCCACGTCGAGGACGACGCGGAGGCCCGACTTGATACCCGCCATGTGGTTGGCGGCAAACTCACCCACCTGATAGCCCAACGTAGAGTTGTTCATATCCAACTGTCTGATGAGATGCGTCAGTTCACCCGTATTGATCTTCATCGGACACGAGGTGGAGCAGAGTCCGTCGGTGGCGCAGGTCTGGTCACCATAGTACTTGTACTGCTTGCGGAGGGTGGCAGCGCGTTTCGGGTCGCGCCCAGTGACTTCCAGTTCACGGATCTCACGCTGCACAGCGATACGCATACGGCTCGACAGGGTGAGTCCACATGACATACAGTTGACTTCGCAGAAACCACACTCGATACACTTGTTGGCGCGCTTCACCTGTTCGATAGTCTCCTTGGCTGTCGAGAGGGTGGGGTCCATCAGGTAATGTCCACCGTCAGGCACACTCTTGAAATCGTAGTCAAGCACAGGCAGAGGCTTCAGGCACTTGATGAAACAGTCGGGATCATCGTTGAAGATGACACCCTGGTTCAACAGACCGTCTGGATCGAAGATTGCCTTCAGTTCCTTCATCGTCTCGTAGGCCTTCTCGCCCCATTCGTATTTCACGAATGGTGCCATATTCCGACCCGTGCCGTGCTCCGCCTTCAACGAACCGTCGTAACCTTCGACAACGAGTTTCGCTACGTCGCGCATCATCTCCGCATAACGGGCCACCTCATGCTCGTCAGCAAAACTCTGGTTCAGGATGAAGTGGTAGTTGCCCTCGAAGGCATGTCCATAGATGCAGGCATCGTCGTAGCCGTGATCAGCGATGAGTTTCTGGAGTTTCACCGTTGCCTCAGGCAGACTCTCAATAGGGAAGGCGACATCCTCGATGAGACAGGAGGTGCCGACGGGTCTTGTACCTCCCACGCTGGGGAAGATACCTGAGCGGATGGCCCAGTACTTGCCATAGACCTTTGGATCCTCCGTAAACTCGGCAGGGATATAGAGGCGGAACTGCCCCAGACAGTCCTTGATCTTCTCGATTTTTTCGAGGAGTTTCTCGTGGGTGATGCCTTTTGTCTCGGTGAGGATAGCGGTGAGGTTGTGATAGTCACCAGGTTCCACACCTGCTATCTTGCCTGCATCCACATCCTTCTGATACTGCAGATAGACGGGGTCATCGACGCTGCTCAACGACTTATAGTCGAGCATCTCCGCACTCTTCACCATCAGGTTCTCGGCACTCATCTTCAGGTCTTCCTCGTCTGCCTTGAGTTTCTTCATGGCTACCACTGCCTCACAACTCTCTTTCATCGTGAGGAAATAGACCATCGCAGAGACCTTGTATTTGTAGTCGATGAGTGTCTTCATCGTCACTTCCGAGAGGAAAGCCAGAGTTCCCTCAGAGCCTACCATCGAGTGGGCGATGATGTCGAAGGGATCGTCGTAGGCAATCAGCGGACGAAGGTTCAGACCCGTTACGTTCTTGATAGAATACTTCTTACTAATGCGCTCTGCCAGTTCCTTGTCGGCACGCACCTTGTCGCGTAAGGCTTCAATCTTCTGGATAAACTCCGGATGACTCTTACGGAAAGCCTCCTTGCTCTCTTCGTTACCCGTGTCGAGGATGGTGCCATCGGTGAGGATGATACGGGCAGAAATCATCATACGATCGCTGTTGGCATGAACACCACAGTTCATACCCGAGGCATTGTTGATGACGATTCCACCCACCATCGCCGAGCCTATCGAAGCAGGGTCAGGTGGGAAGACCCGTCCGTAGGGCTTCAGAATTTCGTTGACCCTAGCCCCCACAATACCAGGTTGGAGCCTGATACTGTCAGCATCAGGTGAGAGCGTATATCCTTCCCAGTGCTTGCCTGCCACTATGAGCACGGAGTCCGTACAACTCTGTCCGGAGAGAGACGTGCCTGCGGCGCGGAAAGTAAAGGGCAACTTGTACTTCCGACAGGCGCGGACTATCTTAGAGATTTCCGCTTCGCCATCACTTCTAATGACGACTTTTGGAATCTGACGATAGAAACTGGCATCTGTTCCCCAACCGAGGGTGCGGAGTTCATCGGTATAAATACGATCAGACGGAAGGAACTGTCTGAGATCGTCTAGGAATTGTTGGATCATAAGCCTTCGCTTTTAGTTATTAACGTGTATTACTATGGTGCAAATATACAAAAAAAACTATGAACGATAAACAAAGAACCATGAATTATCCCTTCCTTTTTGGTTTTTTCACTAAAATAATATGGATATGTCGGAAAAAGTTCGTATATTTGCCTCAAATTCAAATCATGGTGAACTAGAAACTTATATAATAATCACAAATAACTTAAAAACCCTATGTCAGCATTAGTTTCTGTCATTCCAATTCTATTGCTCATTGTTTTGATGATGGGCTTCAAGGTCTCAGGTTACAAGAGCGCAATCATCACGCTCATCGTTACAATCATCTTGGCGCTGTTCGCAGCCCCAGCGATGGGCATTGTGCCAGAGAAGTATGCCGAGGCCAGTATCTATGGCATCACCCTTTGGTCAGTCATCGAGGGATTCCTCAAGGCCTGTTTCCCCATCATCCTGATTATCATCTGCGCTATCTTCAGTTACAACATTCTTTGTGAGACGAAGGAGATCGAGACTATCAAGACGCAGTTTATCCAGATGACCTCTGACAAGGGTTTGCTCGTGCTACTGCTGACATGGGGTCTTGGTGGCGTGCTCGAAGGAATGGCTGGCTTCGGAACGGCTGTGGCTATCCCTGCCGCCATCCTCATCGGACTGGGTTTCAAACCGATGTTCTCTGCCGTCATCTGTCTGGTGGCCAACACGGTGGCTGTAGGTTTCGGAGCCGTAGGACTGCCTGCCACAACGCTTGCCAATCAGGTGGCTGCCAGTGGCGTGGCTACACCTGAGGAACTGTGCGAGGTGGCTACGTTCATTATCCTGCAACTCTCGTTGATGTTCTTCATCACCCCGTTCCTCATCCTGATGATGACCGACCGCACGAAGATTCTGAAGAATATCACCATCGCTCTCTTCGTGGGTACGTTCTCTATCGTCGTTCAGTTCTGCTGTGCCCACTTCATCGGTCCTGAGACACCTGCCATCCTCGGTTCTGTGGCTGCCATCATCGCTATGCTCATCTACAACAAACTCTTCATTAAGAAAGAAAATCCAGTAGATGAGGTACATGTCGAGAGGAAAAAGTTTGGTTTGACGAAGACCCTGAAGGCTTGGAGTGTCTATGGCCTCATTATCTTCTTCATCCTTGTCAGCAGCAAGATTGTGCCTCCCATCAATGAACTTCTCAACCAGACGCTGGTTACTAAGTTTGAACTGCCTGTCATTGGTAATACCTTTAAGTTTGGTTGGCTCTCCAATGCTGGTCTGATGATTTTCCTCGGTGCTGTCATCGGTGGTCTGATTCAGGGCATGAGTTTCGGCAGTCTGATGAAACTGCTCGCCAAGACCACCGTCAATCTGCAGAAGACAGTTGTCACTATCTGTTGTCTGGTGGCGATGGCCATGCTGATGAACAATACGGGTATGACCAACGATATCGCCAAAGGACTCGTGCTGCTGACTGGCACAGCCTTCCCGTTCTTCGCACCGCTGATTGGTTCTATCGGTACCTTTGTGACGGGTAGTGCCACCAATGCAAATATCCTCTTCGGAAAGTTGCAAGCCACTGCTGCCAGCGATCTAGGACTCGTCAATCAGGGAACATTCTTCGGTGTCACAGGTAACGAAACCAACTGGTTGGCCGCTGCCAACTGTGCTGGTTCTGAGGGTGGTAAACTGCTTTCACCGCAAAGTATCGCCATCGCTACGGCTGCCTGCGACATGGAGGGTCAGGACGGTGATATCATGCGTAAGACCATGCCGTTCGCCATCTTCTGGATTTTGATGAATGGCCTTATGGTCTTCCTTGGACTGCACGTCATCTAAACGTCATTGTTATTACACAAAAAAGCCTTGGGTCAAGCGACTCAAGGCTTTTTTGTGTACGCCTCGTTTATATAGAGTTTTATTTATATAGAATAATGTTCGCGCGAGAATCAGATGCTAAATAGTGTTAAGAGATGAAAGTTTTTTGCCGAAATGTTTGGAACGTATTTATAAAAGCACTACTTTTGCAGTGTACTATTAAAGTGGTACACTATAACAGGAATAAAACAAAGGTGAAATATCGAGTATAAACTAAATTATAAAAGTTATGATTGAGGTAAACAACATCAGTTTTAAGTATGCAGGTCAGAAGGACCTGGTTTTTGATGATTTCAGTCTGACACTGAAACAGGATAACATCTACGGTTTGCTGGGTAAGAACGGTACTGGCAAATCTACTTTGCTTTATTTGATCAGCGGTCTGCTCCGTCCCAAGAAGGGTACAGTCATGTTCGACGGTATTGAGACTAAACTCCGCAAACCTGAAACGCTGAGCGAGATATTTATCGTTCCTGAGGAGTTCGACCTGCCTGCTATGTCGCTGGAACAGTATGTAAAGATCAACCGTCCCTTCTATCCACTTTTCAGTACCCAAGTTTTGGAGGCTTGTCTGCAGGACTTCGAACTCACGATGGATATAAAGTTGAACGCCCTCTCGATGGGTCAGAAGAAGAAGGTGTTTATGGCCTTTGCTCTCGCTACGAATACGAAGGTGATGCTGATGGATGAGCCGACGAATGGTCTTGACATTCCTTCGAAGAGTCAGTTCCGTAAGGTAGTGGCCCAGTATATGAGTGGTGATCGCACTCTGATCATCTCCACCCATCAGGTTCATGATGTAGAGTCGCTGTTGGATCATATCCTGATCCTGAATCAGCAGAAACTGTTGTTGGATGCTCCTGTGGCAGAGATTATGGAGAAATACACCTTCGAGTATCGCACACCTGATCAGATGGAGGATGCACTCTATGCCGAGCCGTCGCTGCAGGGCAATGCTGTCATCGCTCCTCGCAAAGAGGGTAGTGCTGAGACGCAGGTGAACCTCGAACTGCTGTTCAATGCTGTGAACGAAGGGAAAATCTGATCATTTGTATAATTGACTATTTCACTATTTGACAATTTCACAAATTGACGATTATGATACAGTTTAATTTCAATAGATTCGGAAAGGTGGCGAAGTGGTCGTTGACAAACGACAAGGGCTACTACCTGAGGAGTTTCCTGCAGGTGCTGGTCATTTTGACGCTGATCTTCCTGGGTTTCACGACACAGTTCTTTACATTCAAGATTAATGGGGAATCTCGTGCTTATGACCCGTGTGCAACAATAGCTATGATCATCCTCTTATTCAACCTCATTACTGGTCCCTCATTGATGTTCCAAAGCATGAGGGGCAAGCACGATCGTCAGACGCTCCTGATGCTGCCTGCCTCGAATTTCGAGAAATACGTGATGCGCTACTCTACATGGATCTTACTTCTCCCGCTTTATGTGATTGCTTTCTTTGGTGCCGACCTGGTTCAGTATCTGGTGAATGTGTTGGGAGGTAACGAGCATGTGATGTTTGTGACAACAAAACTGGTTGATATGTCGAGCGATACGATGAAGAATCTTTTTAATACGCAAGGCCGTTTTATGATGACAGATTTCTTCGTTGCCATGCTGTGGCTGCACTCTGTCTTCGCCCTTGGCGGCACGTTCTTCCGTTCGCACAAGTATGCTGCCATATTGACGACAGTTGCCATCATCGTATATGGTATGTTGCACGTCTGGCTGTTTGGCATGGGAGATTCGTATGATGATAAAAATCCATCCGACACGACCGATATCATCTGGTGCGTTTCCTATGGCATCTGGGCCATCGTGAATTTCTGGCTCTCGTATAGGTTATTCTGCAGAAATCAGGTAATTGGCAAATTCGTGAACCTCTGAAAAATATAGTTCGCACGTTACGTACTAAGAGTTCGCTCCCTACGTACTAAGAGTTCGTACGTTACGTACTAAAAAGCAACAAGGTAATAAAAAAGTAAGCATAATATGAATAATTTCAGTTTCAATAGATTTGGCCAGACGTTCCGCTGGGTGTTGGTTACTCACTTCCAGACGTTCTTGGCTTTTACAGCAGGCTGTGCAGCGGCTATGTTCCTTCTGGAGATAATAATAATCGCCCTTAATATTCATCCTGACGGCGGAAATTACATTTCGGTATTATATTCCGACTTATCCTCGTTCTGTGCGATATTCCTTATAATTTACGCATTGGTGGCTATAAGTACGCTCTTCTCCTACTACTTGAAGAAGCCGCAACGCGAGGCTTTCCTGATGCTGCCTTCAACGAATCTGGAGAAGTTCCTTGCAGTCGTTATTTATGTCACAGTGGTCTGGTCGCTGGCAGGATTCATGGCTTTTGCCGTGGGCGATACGCTCAGAATGGCAGTCCGTGCCCTGGCGTTTGGTAATGAGTGGTATTCGCTTGTGCCGAAGGTGCTGGATATGTTCGGTGAGATGATTCCCCCTTTCGATGAAGGCATGATGATCCATACGATATCTTACAAAGTGTGCGCGCCCATTGTTATGATTGGTTTGCTCATCTGGATTCACTCAATCTACATTCTTGGAGGTACGCTGCTGCGCAAATATACCTTCGTCGTGTCGAGTCTGGTGATTATCTCAGCCTTCCTTCTGATGACTTGGTTGATTTTCAAGTTTAATATCAATGCATTCTATGTGGATACGGTGATAGATGGTCAGTCTTTGGAGGCTTTGCGCCAGGCAGGAGCCTTGACAGATGGCGAGATACCAGCAGAGTCCATCCAGGTCTTACACAAAGTGGGTGTGATGGGTTACTTCCTCACGGTGGCACTGCCTATACTCTCTATCTTCAATTACTGGGCATCGTTCCATATCTTCAAAGGTTTTCAGTTAATAACTAATAAGTGGACTAATTATGACTTTCACAAATGATAAAGCAATCTACCTGCAGATCGTGGACCGTCTCTGCGACGAGATCCTCTCAGGTAAATACCAAGATGACGACAGAATCCCCAGTGTACGCGAATATGCCGTACTCTTGGAAGTGAATACGAATACAGCCGTCAAGGCCTACGAGCAACTGGCTCGTGAGGAGGTTATCTACAACAAGCGTGGCTTGGGCTACTTCGTGACGAAAGGGGCGAAGAAGCAGATTCTGAAGGCTCGCAAAAAGGACTTCATGAAGGAGCGCCTGCCAGAACTCTTTCGCCAGATGCGCCTGCTCGACATCTCCATTGATGACGTGACAGAGGCTTATAAAGGCTTAAAGAATGTTTAAAAATAACAAATCTTCTGTTCATTCGTCACAAATCAGTGCAGATTATCCCAGATATTTGGATGGAATTGCAACTTTTTGTACTTTTGCAACGTCTTAAGGACAGAACAAAGTTAAACTAAGGTAAGAAGATTGTTTTCATGATTCATTTACAAGACATCAACAAGACCTATTTCGGTGCGCAGCCGCTTCATGTGCTCAAGGGTATCAGCCTCGACATCGCGAAGGGTGAGTTCGTATCCATCATGGGTGCCTCAGGCTCTGGAAAGAGTACCTTATTAAATATATTAGGTATCCTCGACAATTACGACTCGGGCACCTACGAACTGGCAGGCGTTCCCATCTGGAACCTCTCCGAGCGTAAGGCGGCTGACTACCGTAACCGGATGATAGGTTTTATTTTCCAGTCATTTAATCTCATCTCTTTCAAAACCGCCGTGGAAAACGTTGAGTTGCCATTATTTTATCAGGGGGTGTCCAGAAAGAAGCGCCATCAGATGGCACTGGAGTACCTGGAGCGTCTGGGACTACTCGACTGGGCAGAACATTACCCCAACGAACTGTCGGGAGGACAGAAGCAACGCGTAGCAATTGCCAGAGCACTCATCACCCGTCCACAGATCATCCTGGCCGACGAGCCTACGGGCGCACTCGACTCGAAGACATCGGTGGAGGTGATGCAGTTGCTCAAGCAGTTGAACCAGGAGGATGGCATGACCATCGTGGTGGTGACGCACGAGAGCGGTGTGGCGAACGAGACGAACAAGATAGTCCATATCAAGGATGGCATCATCGGTCAGATCGAGGAGAACCTCAGCCATAATGCCTCGCCCTTCGGCAGCGGAGGATTAATGAAGTAATTATGCGAGATATCATATCAGAAATATGGCAGACGGCACGGCGTAATAAACTCCGTACGACGCTCACAGGGTTTGCTGTGGCGTGGGGTATCTTTATGCTCATCGTGCTGTTGGGTGCCGGCAACGGACTCATCAACGCCACCATGAAGATGTCGGGCGACTTCCTGACCAACTCGATGGAAGCGTATGGCGGTCAGACCTCGAAAGCCTACCAAGGCTTGAGCGAAGGGCGTTATATCCAACTGAACAAGCGCGACATCGAAGCCAGCGAATCGGAATTCAAGAACAACATCGACGAGGTGGGAGCCTGTTACTATTTCAGTACGACGGTTACCCATGGCGAGCAATACATGAGTATGCGGATCGCTGGTGTCTATCCCGTTCATACGAAGATCGTGAAGCAGAGGTTGATCTGTGGGCGATTTGTCAACGACATCGACCAGAGAGAGAAGCGCAAGGTGCTGGTGCTGAACGACAAACAGGCCAAGGAACTGGAGCCCAGAGACTATAAGGCCATGCTAGGAAAAAACGTGAAGGTTGGCAATTTCTCGTTCAAGGTGGTTGGTATCTATAAGAATCCCGGTGATGGTGAAGGCAATGCCTATTCAGCCTATTCAACGATCAAAGGCATCTTTGGTGCCAATAACCCCAGCATTGGAAACATTGAGTTCACCTTCCACGGATTGACGACGGAGGATGCCAACGAGGCTTTCGAGAAAGACTATCGTCGCCGTCTGAATGCGAACCATCAGGCCCATCCTGATGACGAGCGAAGCATCTGGATATGGAATGGCTATACGCAGAGCATGCAGATGGAACAGGGTCTCTCCATCATCCACACGTTTCTCTGGGTGGTAGGCTTGCTCACACTACTGTCAGGTATCGTGGGTGTCAGCAACATCATGCTCATTACTGTGAAGGAGCGCACCCATGAGTTCGGTATCCGTAAGTCCATCGGCGCCAAACCCTGGGGCATCCTGAAACTGATTATCACAGAGAGCGTGATTATCACCACTTTCTTCGGTTACGTGGGTATGCTGTTTGGCATCTTTGCCAATGAGTATATGGACGCCACACTGGGTCATGAGGTGACCAACCTGGGCATAGAGAAGATTTCCCTGTTTGTCGATCCTACTGTAGGACTGGATGTCTGCTTCGAGGCCACGATGGTGATGGTCATCGCAGGCACCATTGCAGGACTCATCCCTGCCTATAAGGCATCAAGAATCCGCCCCATCGAGGCATTAAGAGCTGAATAAGATTATGAGAATAGATATTGATACATACAGAGAAATTATCGACACGCTGACTCGCAACAAGTCGCGCTCGTTCCTCACTGGATTCGGTGTGTTCTGGGGCGTCTTCATGCTTGTGGCGTTGATGGGAGGCGGTAAAGGACTGAAGGAGACACTCGACAAGAACTTCGAGGGCTTCGCTCAGAATGCGGTGATTATAGGAGCCGAACAGACCACAAAGCCCTATAAAGGTTTCCGTAAGGGTCGCTGGTGGGCGATGGAGTATAAGGATATCGATCGTCTGAAGCAGAAAGTGCCTGAACTGAATGCAGCTGCGCCCATCTTGTTCTCAAGTTGGCGAGGCGGCAACACGGCCTATTACGGCGATCAGAAAACTACACCGAGAATACAGGGTACTGTGCCGGAACTCGTCGAGATCATAGCACCGAAGATGTATTACGGACGTTACCTCAACGAGATGGACATCAAGGAGCATCGTAAGGTGTGTGTCATCGGAAAGAAGGTATATAAAGACCTTTTCAAGGAGGGTGGTGACCCCTGCGGCAAGAAGATTCGCATCGACTCTACCTATTACGAAGTGGTGGGTGTCGATTATAGCTCTGGTAATATTAATATTGGTGGACGCACGGAAGAAAAAGTCACCATCCCCATCTCGATGATGCAGGCAGCCTTTAATCGTGGCAACGAGATTGATGTCATCGCAGCCACGGGCCGGCCGGGTGTGATGATGTCGGAAATCACGCCACGCATCCGCGAGACGATTGCCAGAGCCCACTATGTGGATCCTACTGATGAACAGGGTATGTTCGTGTTTAATTCCGAATTGATGTTCCAGATGATCAACAATCTGTTTAAGGGCGTTAACATCCTGATTTGGCTGGTAGGCTTAGGTACCCTGCTGGCTGGTGCTATTGGCGTGTCTAACATCATGATGGTTACAGTGAAGGAACGTACCACAGAGATAGGAATCCGTCGTGCCATCGGTGCCACACCCAAGAATATCCTCTCGCAGATTATCTCTGAGAGTATCGTGCTGACATTAGTCGCAGGTATGAGTGGCATCCTGTTTGGCGTGATGATTCTCCAGATGCTGGAGATGTACAATACCGAGGACGGTATTGTGAATGTCCACTTCCAGGTGAGTTTCTGGACGGCCATCTTCGCCGCTGCCGTCATTGCGACCATGGGAGTTCTCGCTGGCCTCGCCCCAGCAGCAAGAGCCATGAGCATCAAGCCTGTTGATGCGATGAGAGACGAATAAAAGTAAAAAGGTAAAAACAATATAATTATGAAGAAGTACAGCAAACTGATTATCGCAGCGATTATCGCGCTGATTTTCATCGGAACCTTCGTGTTCCTGTGGCAGAAGAGCCAACCTAAGGAGATTGTCTATAACGAGTTCACCCCGCAACTGGACAGCCTCCAGAAGACGACTATCATCACGGGTAAGATCGAGCCTCGCAACGAGGTGAATGTGAAGCCCCAGATCTCAGGTATCATCTCTGAACTGTATAAGGAGCCGGGCGACTATGTCAATGCTGGCGACATCATCGCCAAGGTGAAGGTGATTCCAGATATGAGCCAACTTTCGAGCGCTGAGATGCGCGTGCGACTGGCGGAGATCAACCTGAAGCAGGCCGAGACCGACTTCCAGCGCGAGGAGAATCTCTACAACCAGAAACTCGTGTCGGCTGATGAGTACGACAAGAGCAAACAAGCCCTCAATCAGGCCAAACATGAGAAGATGGCTGCCCAGGATGCACTCGAGGTGGTGCGCGACGGCGTCTCGAAATCCAATGCCAAAGCCAGTTCGACACTCATTCGCTCGACTATCTCTGGCGTCATCCTCGACATCCCTGTGAAGGTGGGTAACTCCGTCATCTTGAGTAACACTTTCAATGACGGTACAACCATCGCCACCGTTGCCAACATGAACGATCTCATCTTCCGTGGTAACATCGACGAGACCGAGGTGGGGCAGTTGGTAATCAGTATGCCCATGAAGATTACCGTCGGCGCCTTGCAGGACCTGAAGTTCGACGCATCGCTGGAGTATATCTCACCAAAGGCTGTGGAGAGCAATGGTGCCAACCAGTTTGAGATCAAGGCTGCCGTGAAACTTTCTGAGGGAGGCAAGATTCGTTCTGGCTACAGTGCTAATGCAGAGATTGTGCTGGCTAAGGCCGACAATGTGCTTACCATTCCTGAGAGTGCCATCGAATTCAGTGGCGACTCCACCTTCGTTTATATCATCAAGGGAGAGGGCAAGCAGAAGACCTACGATCGCACGTATGTGGAGACTGGTCTCTCCGATGGTGTGAACATCGAGATCAAGAAGGGTCTTACCGACAAGGATAAGGTGCGCGGCCCCGAGATTATCACAGATGATTCTAAAGAGTAATAAGCGATGAAAAAGTTATTTATTCTAGCATTCTTAGTGGGCCTAGTCAGACTAGATGCACTTGCAGAATCAAGATTGTGGAACCTCCGCGAGTGCTGTGACTATGCCGTAGAGCACAACATCAGCATCAAACAGAAGCAGAACGCCTGTCGTCAGCAGGAGTTAAAACTCTCTACGGCGAAGAACTCGCGTCTGCCGGATCTCAGTGCTTCCGCTGGGCAGAACTTCTCCTTCGGACGTGGTCTGACGGAACAGAACACGTATTCGAATACGAATACTTCTTCGACATCGTTCTCGTTGGGTACCAGCGTACCTATCTTTACTGGATTCCAGATTCCTAATCAGATCAAACTGAACCAGTTGAACCTCGAAGCCGCTACTGCCGACCTTGAGAAGGCAAAGAACGATATCCGTATGCAGGTGGCACAGGCTTATGTGCAGATACTCTACGATATGGAGATTGCAGATGTGGCACATCGTCAGATTGAGATTGACTCTATGCAGGTGGTACGTCTCCAGGCCTTCGTCGATAACGGCAAGGCTGCTGAAGCAGAACTATCCCAACAGAAAGCCACTCTTGCCAACAGCCGCCTCACCGCTACGCAGGCTGATAATAGTACTCGCCTCGCCATTCTCGCCCTTACTCAGTTGCTCGAACTACCCTCGCCAGATGGCTTTGCTATTGTTCGTCCCAATCTGGATGACCCAGAGTCTTTAGGACCCCTAGGGATACCAAGAATAATACCCACTCCTGACCAGATCTATGCTGAGGCTTTGGGCATCAAGCCCGAGATTCTCTCTCAGGAACTGAAGTTGAAAGGTACGGAGCATAGTATCAAGATTGCTCAGGCAGGAAACCTGCCCACGCTCTCTTTGAATGGTAGCCTTGGCACCAATTACTATACCACTTCAGGCTTTAAGAGCGATGCTTTTGGCACTCAGTTGAAAAATAACTTCAACCAATTTATTGGCCTGAGCCTGAACGTGCCCATCTTCAACCGTTTCCAGACACGCAATAACATTCGTAGTGCCCGTATTGATCAGGAGAACCAGCAACTCCAGTTAGACGATACGAAGAAGACGCTTTATAAGGATATTCAACAGGTCTATTACAATGCCTTGAATGCGCAGTCGAAGGAAAAGTCGTCCGAGGAGGCTCTGAAGAGTACAAAGGATGCGTTCCTGTTGATGCAGGCTAAGTATGAGAACGGTAAGGCTACAATTACCGAATTCAACGAGTCGAAGAATACCTACTTAAAGTCGGAGTCTGACCTCGTTCAGGCACGATACGAGAATATATACCAACAGGCGCTCATTGCGTTCTACCGAGGACAAGACCTCAACTTCTAAAAAATAAATCCCTGTCAACCGACAGGGATTTTTCTTATCTGATCATGATTTTTTGCAGGTGGTGGATATAGATGCCTTTCTTTGTGGGCTTCTTGTTGAGGTGTTGTCCGTCGAGGGAATACCAGTTTTTATCCTGTAAACCATCAGTAAGGACTGCCTGAATCCCCAAACTGCCATTCGCAAAGTTCTTGAGTTCATAGAGGGCGGGGAGGGCTCGACCAGTCTCGTTGTCGAAGAGCGAGGCATTATACCAGCCATCTGTGACGCGCTTTGTGTTCCAGTCCAGACCATATTCATTAGCCTCCAGGAACCACCAGAAGAGACCATTTACATTCTGATGATTATTAAGCATGCTGACAAGGTCTGCTGTATAGTTCCGTTGACCTTCATAGGTGAGGGAATAGCCTGTATCCTTATCTCCCATCTTGTAATGATAGCCGCAGCCCGTCTCTACAACCATAATCTTCTTGTCAGGGAAATTCTTCTCCAACTGCGTCAGACCTTTGTCAAGGTTGCTGATGGGGCCCTTATAATAAGGATAATATGATGTACCGATGATGTCGTAGTCAATCTCATGAGCCTCGATTTGCTTGAAGAAAGCCACATCAAGCGTCGGGTTGTTGGCGCACTGCTCCGTATGGATGATGATCTTGGCCTCAGGACACACCTCACGACAGGCCTTGCCTGCGTATTTCAGATATTTGGCAAAGTTATCCCAGTTCTTATCAGTATAGGCTGTCCACGCACTGTTAGCCTCTACCTTGCCGCTGAACTGTCCCAAGTCAACCAACTTGCCTTTTTCATCCAGATAGTTCCAATGCATACCGAAACTGATTTCATTTCCAGTCTGAATGAAGTCGGGGGTGGCTCCAGCAGCGACGAGTGCTTCCAGACTTTCCTTGGTGTATTTGTAGAAAGTATCCTCAGGATACCAACTATAGATAGCCCAAGCGGATGGCGCAATCTGTTGTCCTGGGTCTGCCCATGTGTCGCTATAGTGGAAGTCGAGCATGAAACAGAGACCAGCCTCCTTGATTTTCTTGCCCAGCATTTTCACATATTCCAGATCCTGACGCACACCTTGTCCTTTCTCTTCTGTCGAGGCTTTCGATGGGTCCACAAAGAGTCGGACGCGCATCGTGTTCAGACCCTGTTCCTTGAGGAAGGTCAGTACGTCGGAAATCTTCTTGCCGTCCTTGTCCATGTAGTTGGCACCATGCTCTTCGTATGTCGGTAGCAGTGAGATGTCGCCACCCACAAACTTCTGGGCATGTAAAGGTGAAAAGGTGAAGAGGTGAAATAGTGAAAGACCAATCACCCAACCTTTTGCCTTTATGAATCGGTTCATCTTACCCATAACTAATCATTTCTTATGACGATTTGCCCGCTGCTCACGGTATTTGGCTTTCTGTCGGGCAGAACCACTACCATGCGCACCGGTGATGTACTTTTTCTTCTTGGCCTTGGTCTTGATCTTATCATCGTCCTTGGGCTTATCACCGCCTCGGCCGAAGTTGATACCGTTTTCGAGGATGTTCTGAAAATCGTCCATAGGCTTAATGGTGGAACAGTCTTACGCCTGTGAAGGCCATTGCAATCCCATACTTATCGCAGGTCTCAATCACATGATCATCACGCACCGAGCCACCAGCCTGAGCGATGAACTCCACACCACTCTTATGGGCACGCTCGATATTATCTCCAAATGGGAAGAAAGCATCGCTTCCCAGTGCCACCTTCGTGTTCTGGGCAATCCACGCCTTCTTCTCTTCCATCGTCAGCACCTCAGGCTTCGTCTTGAAGAACTGCTGCCAGGCGCCGTCGCGCAGCACATCGTCGTGTTCATCCTCAGAAATATATACATCAATGGTGTTGTCGCGGTCTGCCCGGCGGATGTTATCGATGAACGGCAGGTTCATCACCTTCGGATGCTGGCGCAACCACCAGATGTCAGCCTTGTTACCAGCCAGACGGGTACAGTGGATACGACTCTGTTGTCCGGCACCGATGCCGATGGCCTGTCCGTCCTTCACGTAGCAGACGCTGTTCGACTGCGTATATTTCAGTGTGATGAGGGCGATGATTAAGTCGCGCTTGGCCTCTGGGGTAAATGTCTTATTCTGTGTAGGCATATTCTCGAAGAGGGCATCGTCGTCGAGTTTGATCTCATTGCGACCCTGTTCGAAGGTGATACCAAACACCTGCTTGCGCTCGATGGGCTCGGGCACGTAGTTGGGATCGATCTTTATCACATTATAAGTGCCCTTGCGCTTATCTTTCAGGATTTCAATCGCCTCGGGGGTGTAGTCGGGGGCAATCACGCCGTCTGAGACCTCACGCTTCAGCAACTTAGCCGTTGTGGCATCGCAAGTGTCGGAGAGAGCCACAAAATCGCCATACGATGACATACGGTCGGCACCACGGGCTCTGGCATAGGCACAGGCGATAGGTGAAGCATCGAGGTCTTTTACATCATCCACGAAATAGATCTTCTTCAATGTGTCGCTCAGGGGCAGACCGACGGCAGCACCTGCAGGACTCACGTGCTTGAACGAGGCGGCAGCGGGCAGACCCGTAGCGGCCTTCAACTCCTTCACGAGTTGCCAGGCGTTGAAAGCGTCGAGGAAATTGATATAGCCAGGACGACCGTTGATTACTTCGATGGGTAACTCGCCCTCCGTCATAAAGATCCGTGAGGGCTTCTGGTTCGGATTACATCCGTACTTGAGTGCTAATTCTTTCATTTGTTATTGCTTTGTTTCGTTTCTGGCTGCAAAGGTACAAAAAAAAGAGGGGAGAGCCAAATATTTTGGAATTATTAATGGTGCAGTCTTTGTGCTGCGGCTTGACCAGCCAGTCGGCCATTGACGACGATATCCGCCACGCCATTACCGCCCAGACGGTTGGCACCGTGCAGACCGCCAGTCACTTCGCCGGCAGCAAACAGGCCGGGGATGGGTGTGCCGTCGGCTTTGAGCACCTGCGTCTCAGTGTTCACACTCAGTCCACCCATCGTGTGGTGGATGGCGGGAGTGACGCGGACGGCATAATAGGGAGCCGTCTCCAATGGCGCCGTCATCTGCGTGGCTGTCCGACCGAAGTCTTCGTCTATCCCTGCTTTCTGCTGGGCAGCATAATGACTCATCGTAGCCAACAGGTTGCTGGTGGGGATGGCAGTAACCGTTGCCAGTTCATCGATGGTGTTTCCTTCCTTGAGCAGATGCTGGTTGGCATACGTCTCGATGGAGGCCAACGACTGGCGTACGGCCTGGTCGAAAATGAGGAATGCCTCACCCTGCGTCTGTTCGAGGATGGCTGCCGACACCACATCGCGTGTGTCCATCTCATTGACGAAGCGTTTGCCTTCGTGATTCACCAGAATAGCCCCGTTGCCTCTTACGGCCTCTGTGATGAGGATATGGTTTTCAGCCTCGGCTGTGGGATGGATCTGGATATTCGCCATCTGGATGGTCGCGCCTCCGATGGCCGTCACCCATTCGAAGGCATCACCCGTAGCACCGGGATGGTTCAGGGTGGCAAAGCCACTGAGTGAGGGTTGCAGACGGGCCACCATTGCGAGATTGGCCCCGAAACCACCAGTCGCGATAATCACAGCCTTCGCCTTCAATGTATAGTTGCTGCCATCGGCATTCTGTACCTTCACACCTGTCACTGCATCACCGGATGTCAGCAGTCCAACGACTTTGTTCGATGTGCGGATCTCGATGTTCTTATTGCTGGTGGCATTATTTAGTATTTTCATCAGGTGTGGTCCGATGGCTGTGCCTCCCTTCGGACGGTGTGTCCGTTTCACGCTACTGCCACCCATCAGACCCACATCGGACAGGTCGGCACCGAGTCCCGACAGCCACGTGATGGTGACGGGAGCGTGCTCCACGAGATTCTGTACCAGCGACGGGATGTTTTCGTATTTGCCGCCCTGCATGGTGTCGTCGTAGAACAACTGCTTGCTGTCCTCGATGCCGAGCGACTTTTGGATATCCGTCTCGGCAGCATTGATGCCACCCGTGGAGTAGTTCGTGTTACCGCCGATGATGCCTTGTTTCTCCAGCACCACAATCTTCAGGTTTTCGTCAGTCTCTGCCGCTGCCACTGCCGCCGAGAGACCAGCCCCGCCAGCGCCAACAACCACGATGTCACAAGTGCCGTCCTTGTAGGTCTTGGTCGATTCGGTCTGCTTACCTTTTGCCGCCAGAATCGCCATGTTGATGGCATCGATGACACCCGTTGAGGTCAGTGTGGCACCTGTCACGCCATCTACCTCCACCGTCATCACATCCGTCCTGCCGACAGCCTTCTCTACCACCGTATTGATGGCGTCCTGCGCAAAGACCGATTCCGACTGACTGACAATGGTGACCTGTTCCACCTGATGGTTCTTCACTACCACCTTCGCAATGATACTACCACTGCGCCCTTCACCGCTACCCGTCCATTCACCGTCCTGCAGCAGTTCTGTAACTGGCTCTACCACCGGATTATCGTCGTTAGCACACGCCGTGAATATCACGAAGCTGCACACGACTATGACAGCCATCATCCATCGCACAATTGTCCTCATATAATCTATAACTAATTATCTTGTTGTTTTGTCAGCATCTCAATAATTACCAGTCCTAATTCCGTCAGAACCCATTCACCGTCATTATCTTTGCCTTTGTGCTTTATAGCGCCCTTCTTTGTTAGTGCAGAAAGATCTCGCTCTACTGTCCTCTGGCTCACCGACAACATCTCCGACATTTGACGTCCGCTAATTGTCGGAGACCCCTGTATTATTAGTAGTATTTTCTGCTGACGTTCAGGGAGTTTGGTCTCCGACATATCTCCGACATCAGACTCATCGACGGTGGCAAATAGAATGGTTTGGAATTGGGTCGGAGTCGACTTAAAAACAGGCTTCAACTCGTCCTTGTATCCTTCAAGTGCTTTCGTTTCATTGCAAATGCGCGTAAGTCCACTTCCGCGCTTCTCCATGTAGTCAAGTTGAGCCATCACATTGGCGAGTATAGGATTACGTCTTTCGGAAGAAACATCAGCAATGTCCAAATTCTGTATCAACAGACCATTGTACATTCCGCCAGGTGAGGTTACAACGATCCGATCGTCATAAATATCCAGATGCACTTCACCACCCATTACAGTATAATCCCTATGGATAAAGTGGTTTACCATTGCCTCCAAAACCGCGCGCTCTGCATACTCAGGCTTGTTCTTACGTCCATCAGGCAATTTCTCCCAACCCCGCTTTGTATTCGATTTCACGAAGTTCATGGCCTCACGAAGCAACATAAGCACATTACCCGTAAACTCTGCATCATTGATAGCATCGCCCTTTTCCTTTCCATCCCATCGTGTGCAGTAGAGGCGGGATTGCCATAAAGGACAATCATCGGCAAACAATGCACCAGCATTGGTAAGAGTACTAGTGTTCGTAACAAGTCCAAACGACACAAGATATTGGGTCACCTGCATAACCACGTGGGATTATAAGCATCACAAAAGTTTAAGGACAAATCTGTGACAGTCACAAGATTGTCCTGAAACCAGCGTGCTCACTATCGAATTGCAGCTGATTCAGATTATTTTTGGCGTTTTTTCGCACTCATAAGGGTTCTTTATCGATAACAATTTGTACCTTTGCAAGCAAATGCGTGCGAGAACGGGCAAGAGATGGAAATTAAGGTAACATACAGACGGACAAGTCGGTTGTCAATGCGCATCGTAAAGAATGGCGATGTGCATGTGTCGGCACCTATCGGAATGCCACGCGAGAAGGTGATGGCATTCATAGAGGAGCATAAAGACTGGATCAACGAGGCAAGAAAGAAGACGTTTGAACGTCAGAAGCAGCGGGCAGAGTTCTTCAATAAACTGCCTTTGGCCACTCGCGCCCAAGCCGACGAAGCATTGAAACGACTGAAAGCACTTGTAGAGCCAATGATTGAAAAACATGCCAAAGAGATGGGAGTTAAGCCGAGCATCGTCTATTACAAGCCAACTATCTCTCGCTGGGGACAGTGCAACGTGAAAGACCATAGCATCTGCATTTCTGCCTACGTCCTACTATTGCCGGAATGGTGCGTCGAACACGTCGTGGTTCACGAGCTATGCCATCTCTTAGAACCCAGTCACAACGCCCGCTTCCATGCCCTCATGGACAAGTATTATCCACGCTGGCGCGAGGCCCGCAAGGAAACTCACAGGATATGCCGGCTGGAAGAGGATGGGGCAGAGTAAAATAGGAGCCCTCAAAAATAGGGTGCAGCGCCTTTATATAAAGGCATCCTGTCACCCTATTCTGAAAAATAAATAGATTGTTTGATGTCCTCGAGTAAGTCTTCGCCAGCTTCGAGGCCGATGCTGAGGCGGATGGTGGTGTCGGGGACGGACATCGCGGCGCGCTGTTCATCGGTGAAGAGGCCGAAGATGGTGGAGGCAGGATGGATGGCCAACGACTTACGGTCGAAGAGGTTTGTGGCGCGACGGATGATCTGGAGTTTGTCGATGAAGGCAAAGGCAGCTTCCTTCGAGGCGAGGTCGATGGTGAAGACAGCACCGGGTAAGGAGCCAAATTGTTCACGAGAAAGTTCGTAGAAGGGATTATCCTCCAGACCTGTATAGTTCACGCGCTTGATCTCCGGCAGTTGTTGACATTGCTTGGCGAGCCAGAGCGTGGTCTCAGCCTGACGACGGAAACGGATGTCGAGGGTGTCGAGGCCGAGGGTTTCCATATAGGCTGCCTGGGGTGTCATCAGGGCACCGAGATTGGTTACTAGTTCAGTTTTTACTCGTGCCGTAAACGCCAGTTTCCTGCCGACTTTCTTGGTACGGGCCTGTAGGGCAGGGGAGGGAGACTGCGACCAATCGAACTTTCCGTAGTCGATGAGCAGACCACCGAGACCAGTGCCACCACCAGAGATATACTTCGTGCTCGACACCACTTCGATATCTACGCCGAAATCGACGGCATGGAAAGTGGAGAATGGCACGATGGTGGTATCGGCAATCAGGGGCACACCCGTCTGGTGAGCTATGTCGGCCAACTTGCGGATATCAGCCACAAACAACTGCGGATTAGTGATGATCTCGAAGAACAGGGCACAGGTCTTGTCATCGATCTGCGCAGCCACTTCCTCGGGCTTCGTGAAATCGACGAAGCGAGGCTCCACGCCGAAAGAACCCAGTGTGTCGCGGATGAGCGAGACGCTATTGCCAAACAGATGCTTCGAGGCCACGATGTTGAGTCCTGCCGCGCTGACTGCCGTGAGGGCGTAGTGGATGGCGGCCATACCTGTATTAAGTGCCGTCACGCTCGTAGCCCCCGTCAGTTGTCGCACGCGCTCCTCCAGATAGGTCACCGTGGGGTTGGCGATGCGGGCATACGACGGGGCCATGGAGCGACCGCAAAACGCGTCGCCCATGGCCTTGGCAGACTCAAACTCAAACGCCGCCGTATAGTAGACGGGCATCGACAATGCCCCGTATGCATCAGGTTTCTGATACTTCGTCGTCAATATTTTCGTTT
>JAGCPK010000062.1 GCA_017965725.1 Prevotella sp. | reverse complement strand
GTTCACAATATCAAGAACTTCATCATGGCATTGGGTAGTGATTTCTCGTTTATGGGTAATCAGTATCGTCTTGTTGTATCCGAAAAAGAGTATTTCATAGATTTGCTGTTCTTCAATCGCCGCCTTCAGGCACTAATCGCGATTGAATTGAAGCGAGGTGAATTCAAACCGGAGTATGCCGGGAAGTTGAATTTCTATCTATCAGCACTTGACGAGTATGTAAAACTACCTCATGAGAATCCTTCCATCGGAATTATTCTCTGCAAGGACAGAGATTCAAAAACGGTGGAGTTCGCATTCCGAGACATCAACAAGCCAATGGGTGTAGCAACCTATCGCACGTCTTCAGAGTTACCCAAGGAATACCAAGGTATACTTCCCGAACCAGAGGAGTTGAGAAAACTCATGTGAGCGTACCCAATGTGTGCGATACATCACAGATATTGGGTAATAGGACGTAGCCTAATACGCACTTTTATGGCAGATGCCACAAAAGATGCCGCAGTCAGTTCAAGAGCGTTGAGCAAGCTCAAAAGAAAAAGTTGATCCCTGATTTGTTCAGTTCGAAGAAATTATGTACCTTTGCACCCGATGATGAGTCATAGTACGGTTGCTGGCTCAGCATCGGGTGTTCATTGAGTGCATTTCATAGCAGAATGTGGAATCGAGTACGGTTGCCAATTCGTAACCCAGATTTTCCTCAATCCCCCAGACTGCCTTTATACAAAGAAAAGCTGAGAAATCTTACAAAGTTACTCCAATTATTTGGAAGTTTCAAATATATTTCCTATCTTTGCAGCGTTAATGAGTGTCTTTTAGTATGGAAGAAAAGAAATATCCTATAATCGAAGAAGAATCTGGCATGGATAAGTGCTGTGAGTCCCCTGTTGGCTATGCAGCCACAGGTAGTGGCTATGCCAATATCGTTGAGGCATCTGATGGCGAGGCTGTTGATGTTGCAGAAGATTGGGATCCGGGCATCGGTCCATATTCCATGGAAGAACTGAATGCCCGTATAGACGAGGCTGAAATCTTCATTGAAAAGGCAGAAAAAGGAGATTGGAGCGATTGGGTGACAGAAGAACAGTCCCGTGCGAATCTTTATAGTAAGTATCCAAGGCTAAGGTAAAATGGACATTAAAGGCGGATCGTCTTTTTGATAAATACGTGTTTAATGCCTTTTTAGAATACGGACGAAAAACATCGCAAAAATGGATGCATGAACGTATAGCGTTTGCAGATCGTGTTGCAAAGCATCCTGAGTCATATACACCAGAGTCATTGTTGGCAGATAGAAAGCGTCTGTATCGGAGTTGTATAATAATGGATAGATTCAAGATTGTTCATTATTATGCCAAGTCCTCTGATACTATTCATATCGTTGATATATGGGATATGCGGATGAGTCCAGAGAATCTGCAACGAAGGATATAATAAAGCGACAAGGCCTAATTCAACTCTAAATAGCAGATTTTCGTCTGATTATTTAGAACTTTCAAATATATTTCCTATCTTTGCAGAAAATACATAAGCGATGAGAATAGAAGATTACATTATAACAAATAACATTCGACAATATCCTCTAAATTCAATTGGTGTCAATAGCAATGCCTACGTTTTTGGGGATGTAATCAAAATCATAGGTTATGCAAGAAATAATGTTGTACCAGTATTAGGCTGTGATGTTTACTTCATTAAGAATAACGAGATAATTATTCCAGAAGTTTTTTATGGTTGGTATTGTGACAAAAAAGGGAATGAAAATTTAAAAGATTATGTGTGTAGAAGTTGTTCAGAGGCAATGAACTTTATTGAAAGTTATATCTCAAATGAGAAAGGAACTCCATTATTCGATGTCTGCCTTGACGAAACATGGATGGAGAAAGGAGAATGAGCGTATGAAAAAGATTTTAAGATTGCGCCTCCTCCTTAATGATAACCTTATATAGGCTCATAAACTACGGATGTATTTGTCGAGTTCGTCAACGCTTGCAAAACTCTTCCCTTGTTGTTTTTCTGCTCGTTCAATTTTGGCGAAGAACTCATCTTCTGTCATCAATGTAGGGTCATTCAATTCTATTGCAGTCATAACTTCTATCTTTTAATTCTGCTGCAAAATTAAACATTGTTTCTGAATAAACAAATAAAAATAAGATAAAATGAGCAAATACATGCCCTAATCATTACCGCCGATATGCTCCTCACGGGGTATATCGGCGGCTTTTTAATTCTAGGATAAGAGATTGTTATTAGATTAGATATTTGTGGATCTTCTCAGCAGTCTGTCTGCCAGAGGCCATGGCGCGAACCACGAGTGAGGCTCCGTTGGCGGAGTCGCCACAGACGAAGACATTCTCCGGATACTGCGGATGCTCGGGCTTGAGGAAGCCCATCGCCAGAAGACAGAGTTCTGCCTTGATGATCTCCGGCTGGCCTTTCTCTACCATGATGGGACGTCCACCCTCGGGGTTGGGCTTCCAGTCAATCTCCTGCACCTTGACGCCTGTCAGATGTCCATCTTTACCCAAGAACTCCAGGGTGTTGATATTCCAGCGACGGACGCAACCTTCTTCGTGGGATGAGGTGGTCTTGAGCGTGCGGGGCCAGTTGGGCCATGGGTTCTGTGGATCGACAGGACCCTCGACGGGCTTGGGCATGATCTCTATCTGCGTGACGCTCTTACAGCCCTGACGGTGGGCAGTGCCGATACAGTCGGAGCCTGTATCACCGCCACCGATGACGAGGACATCCTTGCCCTTGGCGGTGATGCGCTCGTCTTTACTGAACTCCATACCGGCGAGGACACGGTTCTGCTGGGAGAGGAGTTCGAGCGCGAAGTGTACGCCTTTTAACTCTCTGCCCGGGGCCTTCAGATCACGGGCTGTCGGAGTGCCTGTGGCGATGACGACGGCGTCGTAGTCAGAGGTGAGTGGTGAGAGGTCAGAGGTGAGAGGGATCTCTGCGCCGTACTTAAACGCGATGCCTTCTTCTTCCATGAGGCGCAGACGACGGTCGATGATGGCCTTGTTGAGTTTGAAGTTGGGGATGCCATAGCGGAGCAGTCCGCCAGCGGCTTCGTTCTTCTCGAAGACGGTGACCGTGAAACCCATCTGGTTGAGGGCGTCGGCACAGGCGAGGCCTGCAGGACCGGCACCGATGACGGCTACCTTCTTGCCGTTTCTTGTGGGGATGCGCGGTTGGATGTACCCCTCGCGGAAGGCTGCCTCGATGATGGCAGACTCGTCTTCGCGGTTGGTGGTGGGCTCGTGGTTGAAGAGGTTTAGCACGCAGGCCTTCTCGCAGAGGGCGGGGCAGATGTGGCCTGTGAACTCCGGGAAGGGGTTGGTGCTTGTGAGCAAGCGGAAGGCCAGTTCCCAGTCGCCTTTATACAGGGCGTCGTTCCATTCGGGTGCCTTGTTGCCTAACGGACAGGCCCAGTGGCAGAACGGTACGCCACAGTCCATGCAGCGCGAAGCCTGTTCACGGCGCTGGTGGGTGTTGAGCGTCTGCTCCACCTCGCCGAAGTCGTGGATTCTATCGTGAATCGGACGGTAACCCGCCTCTTGGCGGTGTATCTCTAAAAATGCTTTCGGATTTCCCATTTTATCTATTGAACATTGAAAGTTGAACATTGAACATTAATATTCTCGCTGCATGTCGGCAATCTTCTCGCGGAGTTTCTTCATCTGCTCCTCCTGCAAGACACGCTTGTACTCGATGGGTACCACCTGGATGAAGTCTTCCACATAGCGGTTCCAGTCGTCGAGCATCCTGCCTGCGAGGGCAGAGCCTGTGTGCAGGTAGTGCTGACGGATGAGTTCCAGCAGTTCCTTGCGGGAGACACTGTCCTCGACGAGACCCAACTCCACCATATCCATGTTACAGAAATAGTCGAAGTTGTGATTCTTGTCCCAGACATAGGCAACACCGCCACTCATACCGGCAGCGAAGTTACGGCCCGTCTCACCGAGAACGACGACGCGTCCGCCGGTCATGTATTCGCAGCAGTGGTCGCCGGCACCCTCGATGACAGCGATGGCTCCGGAGTTGCGCACACCAAAGCGCTCACCCACCTTACCGTTGATATAGAGTTCGCCTGAGGTGGCTCCGTAGAGACCCGTATTACCTGCGATGATGTTTTCTTCAGCAGCGAAGTTGGCACGGGTCGGTGGCAGGATGGCAATGCGTCCGCCAGAGAGTCCCTTGGCGAAATAGTCGTTGGTCTCGCCTTCGAGTTTGAATGAGACGCCGTGCTCCAGGAAGGCACCAAACGACTGGCCTGCCGAGCCCTTGAACTTCACGTTGATGGTGTTGTCGGGCAGACCTGCAAGTCCGTATTTCTTGGCAATCATACCAGAGAACATCGTACCCACAGCGCGATCGGTATTCTTGATGGCGTAGTCGAGGGTGATCTCTTCCTGCTGGTCGATGGCTTTTGCGGCAGCCTCAATCATCTGTTGGTCGAGTACCGTACCTTGCATGCCAAGGGGTACTGACGGCTTCCGGATATCGCCTGTGAAGTGGAGCGTGCCATCCTCCTTGTTCAGCAGTCGGCTGAAGTCGAGCACAGAGCCTTTCGTCTCGATGAGGTCGGAACGGCCTACGATATCGTTGAGGCTCTTGAAACCGAGTTCTGCGAGATATTCGCGCACCTCTTGGGCGAGGAACGTGAAGTAGTTGACGAGGTACTCATAACGGCCTATGAAATGCTTGCGGAGTTCGGGATTCTGCGTGGCGACACCCATCGGACAGGTATTGAGGTTACACTTACGCATCATCACGCAGCCCAGCACGATGAGGGCGGCTGTTCCGAAACCGAATTCCTCAGCACCGAGCAGGGCCATCAGTACGATGTCGCGACCTGTCTTGATCTGACCATCCACCTGCAGACGCACATTGCTACGGAGTCCGTTGCGAACGAGTGTCTGCTGTGTCTCACTCAGACCGATCTCCGGGCTGATACCGGCGAAGCGCATGCTGCTGGCAGGAGAGGCACCGGTACCACCCTCGGCACCGGAGATGATGATGAGGTCGGCCTTGGCTTTTGCCACACCTGCAGCAATGGTTCCCACACCGCTCTCTGCTACCAGTTTCACGGAGATGGCAGCCGTCGGATTGACATTCTTCAGGTCGAAGATGAGTTGCGCCAGGTCCTCGATGCTATAGATGTCGTGGTGGGGTGGTGGTGAGATCAGTGAGATGCCGGGGATGCTGTGGCGCGTCTTGGCGATGACCTCGTTGACCTTGAAACCAGGCAACTGTCCCCCCTCACCGGGTTTTGCACCTTGTGCCACCTTGATCTGTATCTCCTCAGCGTTCACAAGGTATTCCGTTGTCACGCCGAAACGTCCAGAGGCTATCTGCTTGGTCTTGCTGGAGAGGCTGATGCCGTCGAAGGTTGAGTGGAAGCGTTCACTGTCTTCACCACCCTCGCCGGTATTGCTTCGTGCACCCAGTTTGTTCATGGCGAGACAGATGGCCTCGTGCGCCTCTTTCGAGAGGGCACCGAACGACATGGCTCCTGCCACGAAGTGCTTCACGATGTTCTCGACGGGTTCCACCTCGTCGATGCTGATGGGGTTCTTCTTCCAACCCATGAAGTCGCGGATGAAGATAGGTGCCTCTTTCTCATCGACGAGTCTGGAGAACTGCTTGAACTTCTCGTAATTCCCCGTGCGGGTAGCGAGTTGCAGGGTGGAGATGGTTTCTGGGTTCCAGGCGTGCTTGATGCCGTCCTTGCGCCAGTGGAACTGTCCGAGGTTGGGCAGGAATGACGTATCTGTGTTGCTGTGGGCAAAGGCTTTCTGGTGCATGGCTAAGGCATCTGCTGCAATCTTATCCAGTCCGATACCACCGATGGTTGAGACTTCCGTACCGAAGTAGGTCTTCAACAGGCCCTCGCTCAGTCCGATGCTCTCGAAGATCTTCGCACCGCGATACGAGCGGATGGTCGAGATACCCATCTTCGCCATGATCTTAAACAGCCCTTTCTTCACGGCCTTGATATAGTTCTTCTCTGCGGTCTCGTAGTCCTCCTGGATCTTATGTTGCTTCACGAGATCGTCGAGGATGGCGAAGGTCATGTATGGGCAGAGCGCACTCGCGCCATAGCCCAACAGCAGGGCAGCGTGCATCGTCTCGCGAATCTCTCCGCTCTCAACGATCAATGCTGTCTGCACACGTTTGCCCACGGAGATGAGATAGTGGTGAACGGCAGAGACAGCCAACAGACTTGGGATGGCAACATGCTCTGCATCCGCATCGCGATCGGTGAGGATGATGTAGTTGTAGCCCTCATCGACACTCTTTTCTGCTTTATGGCACAAGGCATCAAGGGCCTCGCGGAGTCCGTCACCACCCTTCGATCCATCAAAGAGAATCGGCAACTTGATGGTGTTGAATCCCTTGTAGCGGATATTACAGAGGATGTCCAGTTGGGTGTTGTTCAGGATGGGGTGGGGCAGACGCACCATCTTACAGTTGGTCTCGTCGGGATTCAGGATACCCGTTCCCACCCGTCCGATATACTCCGTCAGACTCATCACCAGTTCCTCGCGGATGGAGTCGATGGCGGGATTCGTCACCTGGGCGAACTGCTGACGGAAGTAGTTGAAGAAGGTTTGTGGCTT
>JAGCPK010000061.1 GCA_017965725.1 Prevotella sp. | reverse complement strand
TTTCAGCCAGGCCATCGTGCATGTGAAGACCGACGTGACCAACCACGGGTTGGAGACACGACAATATATGGTGGAACAGCGGATATTAGATGCTGAGGGGCATGAGGTGGCCCGTGCCAACGGGCACGAGAACCCCCTGAACCCCAAGGAGACACGCACCACCCAACACCTGATGACGATTGTGAACCCCCACCTCTGGAGCACGACTGCCCCCTATCTCTATAAGGTGGAGACGACGGTGAAGGTAGATGGAAAGGTGTGTGATGTCTATGAGACGACAACAGGTCTTCGGACGGTGGCCTTTGACAGTGAACATGGTTTTCTGCTGAATGGCGAACCTCTGAAACTGAAGGGCGTGAACATGCATCAGGATCATGCGGGGGTAGGTGCAGCCATCCCTGACGCCTTGCAAGCATGGCGCATCCTGCAACTGAAGAAGTTGGGTTGTAATGCCTACCGTGCTTCACATAATCCCATGACCCCTGCCTTGCTCGACATCTGCGACAGGGAGGGTATGCTCGTCATCGACGAGAACCGTCTGATGGGTATCAACGAAGAGCATCTGCGCTTGTTGGAGCGGATGATCAAGCGTGATCGCAACCACCCGTCGATCATCCTCTGGAGCGACGGTAATGAGGAATGGGGTCTTGAGAACACGATTCAAGGCATTCGTCTGGCAGAGGCAATGCGTGAATACACAAGACTCTACGATCCCACCCGTCCCAGTACGGTGGCCAATGCAGGAGGTGTGGAACTCATCAAGGGGCTCGATGTGGTGGGATTCAACTATATCGTGCAGAATGATGTCGATAACCGCAAGAAGGCCAACCCATCGTGGAAGATCGTAGGGACGGAAGAGACGACAGGTTGTGGCACACGAGGCGTGTATGATACAAAAGAGGCTGGTCGTATGATCAGCATCAACCGCACTGACAAACCAGGTGTGGAGAATGTCATAGAGCGCGGGTGGCAGTTCTATGCCGAGCGTCCCTGGGCGGCAGGACTCTTCTACTGGACGGGCTTTGACTACCGTGGCGAACCCAACCCGCTGAAGTATCCTGCCCACGATTCGGAGTTTGGTATCCTCGACTACTGCGGATTCCCCAAGGATGAGGCTTGGTATCTCCAATCATGGTGGACGGAAGAGCCGACGCTCCACATCTTCCCTCATTGGAATCTGCAAGGGCATGAGGGTGAGGAGGTGGAACTCTGGGCCTACAGCAACTGCGACGAGGTGGAACTGACGGTAAACGGCCAAAAACTGGGGCGTCAAAAAATGCCACGCAACGGACATCTGAAGTGGAAAGCCACCTACCAACCTGGTAAGGTGGTGGCTGTGGGTTATAAAAACGGCAAACGTATCTTGACAGAGGTCATCGAGACAACAAAACCCGCCACCAAGACGGTGCTCAAAGCAGACCGTTCTACTATCACTGCTGACGGACGCGACCTCGCCATCATCACCATCGAGGTACAGGATGCCAAGGGGCGTATGGTGCCTGATGCCTGTCCGCTACTCACCTTCCAACTGGAGGGGGAGGGTCGTATCTTTGGAGTGGGCAATGGCGACCCTATGTATTTAGGCGAAGACCATCCCAAGCATCAAGACTGCAAGACTTTCTCTATCCCCGCCTTTAACGGCATGGCCCAGTTGCTGGTGCAAAGCACAGACGTCGCAGGCGATATCCGAATCAGTTGCACTTCTAAGGGGCTAAGCACCTCAACATTACAGATAGGTGTTTTGAACAAATAAGAAAGGATTTGAACGAAATGGAAAGGGTAAAAACACTTTTGAACACTGGCGAAAATCAAAAGAACGCAACGAAAAGCAACATACGAAATAAAACCATACCTTTGCACCCAGAAAACAAAAAATGATTTTATATCTTTGCAAAATAAAAGATTCATCATAATTAGACATATGAAAGTTTTTGTTCATCACGTTAGTTTGGTAATTGTTGCTGTAGTCGCTATGTGCGGCTACAGCATTTGTTCTTCAGCACAGCAACTGAAGGCAGGAAACATCGATGAGGTACTTAACGCCATGACGCTCGAAGAGAAATGTCATCTGGTATTAGGTTGTGGCATGCATTTTAATGATGAGGCGAAATTCCCTGGTACTGCTGGCAGCACCTTCGCCATCGCCCGTCTGGGCATACCTGAGACCTACTGCGCCGACAGTCAGCAGGGGCTCCGCATGGACAGCAAGCGTAAGTGGGATCACAATGACTACTACCCCACCGACTTCGTGGCTTCGATGACGCTTGCCTCGACATGGGACCGTGAGGCTGCCTATAAGGTGGGTAAGGGTATCGGTAATGAGGTGAAAGAGTTCGGGCTCGACTGGATTCTGTCACCCTCGATGAACCTCATCCGCAATGTCCTCTGTGGTCGTAACCATGAGTACTATTCAGAAGACCCGTATCTCTCTGGTACCATCGCCGCCGGCTACGTGAACGGGGTGCAGAGCGAGGGAACGGCTGCCTGTCCGAAGCATTTCATCGCCAACAATCAGGAGACGAACCGCAATAGTAACATCTCACAGATATCACAGCGTGCACTCCGTGAAATCTATCTGAAGGCTTTTGAGATCATGATCAAGGAGAGTAATCCTTGGACCATCATGACATCCTATAATAAACTGAATGGTCCGTATGCTGTACAGAATCATGAACTGCTAACTACCATCGTTCGCGACGAGTGGGGCTGGAAGGGTATGTATGTCAGCGACTGGAATGCTGGCGATGATGCCGTAGCCGCCATGAAGGCAGGTAACGACATGTTGCAACCTGGACAGGACAGGCAGTATCAGGCCATCCTCGCTGCCGCTAAGAGTGGAGAGTTGTCAATGGATATTCTGAATGCCAACGTCAGACGCATATTAGAATATGTGGTGAAGACACATAATTTCAAAGGCTACAAGGCTACAAACAATCCCAATTTAAAGGCTCATGCCCAGGTGGTTCGTGAGGTGGGTGCCGATGGTATCGTGCTGTTGCGCAACAACGGTATCCTGCCGTTGACTGGTAAGCGCGTGGCACTCTTCGGCTGCACCTCCTACGACTGGATCTCTGGTGGTTCTGGTTTCGGAGGCACATCCGTAGGTCACTACACCGTTTCACTTATCGAGGGTATGCGCAGTGCTGGCTACGAGATTTACAAGCCTTTGATCAGTCTCTACACCAAACATATTGCTGACGAGGAGAAACGTCTGTTCCCCAATGGTCGTCCGCAGTTCTCTCTGCAGCCCCCTGCACGTGCTGAGGAGAAGCAGTTTACTGCCGATGAGATGAATGCCGCCATTGCTGGCAGCGACGTGGCAATCATCTCACTGGGTCGCAAGAGTGGTGAGGCTGCCGACCGTCCTGAGAGCGACTTCTACCTGAAGGAAGGAGAGGCTCAGTTGATTAAGGCTGTGAGTGAGGCGTATCACGCCAAAGGCAAGAAGGTGGTGGTACTGCTCGATATCTGCAGTCCTATCGACGTGGCTTCGTGGCAGGACCAGGTGGATGCCCTTGTCTGCACTTGGCAGGGTGGTCAGGAGAGTGGCTTTTCCGTTGCTGACGTGCTCTCTGGCAAGGTAAACCCCAGTGGTAAACTGCCGATGACCTTCGCCATCAAATATGGTGATGCCTATGCCGACAAGAATTTCCCCGCCAATGTGGATGACAAGACGATGGGCGCGATGTTCATGTGGGGTCGTAACAATGAGGACAGTAAAAAACGTGAGCCCCAGGCAAATATCGACTTCACCAATTATGAGGAGGATATCTATGTAGGCTATCGTTACTTTGACTCGTTTGGTAAACCCGTGGCCTATCCCTTCGGCTATGGACTAAGTTACACCACTTTCGAATATGACGACATGGAGGTCGAGGAGAACGATGGTGTCTATACGATTAAGGTGGATGTGAAGAATACTGGCTCTAAAGCAGGTCGTAACGTGGTGGAACTGTTCGTGGCTGCACCTAACAGCAAGAAATTGAACAAGCCCGAGAAAGAACTGCGCAACTATGCGAAGACGAAGTTGCTCCAGCCAGGTCAGAGTGAAACAGTGACGATGACCGTCTCCACTGAAGACCTCGCCTCATTCAACGAGAAGGCTTCCGCCTGGAAGACCGACGCAGGTGTCTATACTTTCATGATCTGTTCATCCGCTAATGATGTGGAGACAAAAGCCACTGCCAAGGTGAAGGCCTGGATGAAAAAGGTAAACAATGTGATGCAACCCAACGTGAAACTAAACCTTTTAAAAAGATAATAAAATGACAGTTAGGAATATCAGAAAATGTGCGATGCTTGCCATCGCCGGTCTTACACTCCTTAGTGCTTGCAATCAGAAGAAGGGTGAGGAAGTTACTCTTCAGGTAAAAACCCAGTATGGAATCCTTGAGGGCTTCGAAGAAGATGGTGTGAAGAAGTTCTTGGGCGTACCCTTCGCACAGGCTCCTGTAGGCGAACTTCGTTGGAAGGCACCACAGCCTCTCCAGACATGGGAAGGTGTGCGCGAAGCCAAGGCTTTTGGCGACGACCCCATGCAACCTAATGTCTTCGGTGACATGAATTTCCGTGGCTCGGGCCGTAGCGAGGACTGTCTCTACCTCAATATCTGGACAACTGCCTCTACCACGGCTGATGCCCTGCCCGTACTGATTTATTTCAATGGTGGCGGACTGATGGCCGGTTCTGGCAGCGAGCCCCGTTACGATGGTTCTTCCATTGCCAAGGAAGGAGTGATTGGTGTGACAGCCAACTATCGCGAGGGTGTTTTTGGTTTCTTCGCACACCCCGAACTCACAGAGGCTTCCGACTACAAGGGTAGCGGTAACTATGGCTTCCTTGACCAGGTGGCTGCTATCAAGTGGGTGAAAGAGAATATTGCTGCCTTTGGCGGCGATCCTGACCGCATCAACATCGTCGGAGAATCGGCAGGTTCCTTCTCTGTCTCTCTCCTCATGTGCTCGCCCCTCTCCAAGAATCTCATTGCTGGAGCCATGCTCTCATCTGGTGCAGAGGTGTTGCCGTATGAGCCATCTTCGCAGGCAGATGCTGATGCCGCTGGTGCAGCCCTTCTCAAGGAGGCAGGCATTGCTAGCCTGGCTGATGCGATGACGATGAACGCCGACTCACTCCAGAAGATCCTGCCTCCCAGAGGCATGGCCAATGTCGTGCTCGACGGCTATTTCATGACAGAGAGTGCTGATGCCGTGTTTGAGAAAGGTCAGCAGGCGCAGGTACCGCTGCTCGCAGGTTGGAACTCGTTGGAAGGGCATCCCATGCAGATGCTTCAGGGGCAGGCTCCCACACTCCAGAACTTTAAGAACGCTATGAAGGCACGGTTTGGTGATATGACTGACGAGATATTCAATGCTTATGGCATCACCACTGATGAGGACGTGTTGAGTCAGAAAGGTCTCGACCTCGCCTCCGATCTCTTCACTGGCTTCCCCACATGGAAGGTCTGCGACTACCACGCAAAGACCTCTAGTCAGCCTGTCTATCGCTACCACTACATGCACCCACGTCCTCAGGTATCAGCCAAGATGGGTGATAAGACGGCAGCCCTTGCCGGTGGTGTGCGCGAGAAGACCGCTGAAGAGAAGAAGGCCGAAGCCCAACAGCCTGCCATTGCTCCCGGAGCCGTTCATTCTGCCGACATCGAGTACGCCATGGGTACGCTTGACACCAATGAGTATTACGACTGGCAGGAAGAGGACTATGCCATCTCAAAACTGTTCCTTTCCTACTATGCCAATTTCTGCAAGACGGGTGATCCTAATGGCGAAGGTCTTCCTCAGTGGACAGCCATCACCAAGGAAAACTTGGATAACGCTCCCGTCATGAAGATTGACGTAGAGTCGAAAGAAGTCGTTTCTCCAGAAAAGGAGAAAGCCTACCGCACACTTGAAAAATTCTATAGAAGCAAGAAATAAGATAAATAAACAACAATTATGAAGAAAGCATTTATGACATTGGCGCTGGCAACTTTGTGTTGCTTCGGCGCTCAGGCACAGGAGAAACTCTTCAACAGTGCCAGTGTTCAATCGCCCGTCATCAACAAAGACGGTACAGTGACATTCAACCTCTATGCTCCCAAAGCCGTCAAGGTGGAGGTGACAGGTGATTTCCTGCCTACGCAGAAAATGCAGATAGAAGGCTACGGAACCTACGATGCCCCTGGGGTGGCTCAGTTGACGGAAGGTAAGAATGGTGTGTGGAGTTATACTACCGACAAACTCGCCCCAGAGATGTATAGTTATACCTTCAATATCGACGGTATGACAGGTGTGAAGGACCCCGCCAATATTTACGTAAACCGTGATATCGTATCGTTTACGAACATCTTCATCATCAGTGACCAGAAAGGTGACAAGGGTGATCTGTATAAGGTGAACGAGGTGCCTCACGGCAACCTGAGCAAAGTATGGTACAATAGTCCCACATTGAAGATGCAGCGCCGTATGACCGTCTATACACCCGCTGGCTATGATAAGGGTGGCAAGTACCCCGTGCTGTATCTGTTACATGGTGCTGGTGGCGATGAGAACGCCTGGAGCGAACTCGGACGTGCTGCCCAGATCCTCGACAATCTGATTGCTACGGGCAAGGCCAAGCCTATGATTGTGGTGATGCCCAACGGCAACCCCAACTGTCAGGCTGCCCCTGGTGAGTGGTCATGGGGAATGTACACCCCAGGGTTCCGTGATGGCGGGACAGGTCCTACTGAGCCTGCTGTGGCAACTATTCCCGAGAGTTTCATGGATATCGTGAACTATATCGATGCCAACTACCGAACCATCAAGAAGCGTGAGGGACGCGCTGTCTGCGGTCTGTCGATGGGTGGCGGTCACACCTTCCACGTCAGCCTGCTCTATCCCTCAACGTTCGACTATTACGGACTCTTCTCTGCAGGTTTGCACTTATCTAGTGGTTCTTACCAAAGTTCGTTTGCTGAGCAGATTAAAGCAAGTCCTGACTTCGCCCAGCAGTCAGCCAAATTATTCGGCAGCAAGCCCAAACTCTACTGGATGGGTATGGGTAAGACCGACTTCCTCTATCAGAGCACCGTCGATCTACGCAACTACTGGGATTCGAAAGGTTACAACTACGAATATGTGGAAACCGATGGCGGTCATATCTGGCGTAACTGGCGCATCTATCTGACAATGTTCGCCCAGAAAATCTTCAAGTAAAAATGATAATCCCCAGCCATTCGCTGGGGGTTATCGTTAGTCGTGCAGAATCAATGCAGATTGTGCATCTACAATGGCTTTGGAACCCTTCAAGGTGCCAAGGCCGTTTTCATTGATGACCCCGTCACAGCAGACGATGGTGTAGTTGCCTTCCGGGATGGTCACCTCCGTATCAGCCCTGCTTACATTGAGGATGACGATAATATTACGCCAGTCATCGCGCCCTGCGTAGTTCTTCAGACGATAGGCAACTGCCTTTTCTGGGGTTTGTAAGAACTCCAGATGCTTCCGCACAAGGTCGGCATTGCCTAAGCGGAAGGCAGGGTGATGTTTGCGTAGGGCTATCAGATTCTTGTAGTATTCAAAGACCTGCGGATACTTCGTTTTGTTACCCCAGTCCAGATGGTTGATGCTGTCGGGCGATTCGAAACTGTTGTGGACACCCAGTTTAGTACGAAGCAGTTCCTCACCACTCAACATGAAAGGTACGCCCTGCGAGGTGAAGACAGCCGTCTGTGCCAACAGGTCGAGACGAATCAGTTCTGCCTCGCTGATGCCAGGAAGACTGGCCTTGAGTCTATCTACGAGACACATATCGTCGTGACAACTCACATACGACATCATCTGTGTCGGCTCCACAGCCCAAGGTGCCTTGGAGTAGTTCACCTGCTTCATCTCTATCTGCGGATGGGCGATGGCACCAGCAATACCAAATTTGAGGCTCTCCTTGAAACCTGTCATGTCTGACGACTTGAAGATCCGGATGCCTGTTCCCAGCCAACCGCACTTCGAGTCATCGTCGAAAGGACCGCGCAGGGCATCACGTATCTCATCCGAGAAGGCTGCGATACGTGGCATCTGCGGAATGTTCGCCTTCATACCCAGTTGTTCGTTGGGCAGGGCGCAAGCACCCGCACTCCAACCCTCTCCATAGATGAAGATGCTGGGATCGATCTCATCGACAGCCTTGCGAATCTGATTCATCGTCTCAATGTCGTGACAACCCATCAGGTCGAAACGGAAACCGTCAATGTGATATTCGTTAATCCAGTGTTTCACGCTCTCAATCATGAATAGTGTCATCATCGGCTGATCCGAAGCAGTCTCATTACCACAACCTGAGCCATTGGAATAGGCACCATCAGCCGTCTTACGATAATAGTAGTCAGGATAGGTGCGCTGGAAGTTGGAATGTTCAATGTCATAAGTATGGTTATATACCACATCGAGAATCACACGGATGCCAGCCTTGTGAAGTGCTTGTACCATTTGCTTGAATTCGCGGACACGCACCTCAGGCTGATAGGGATCCGTTGAGTAGCCACCCTCGGGAACATTATAGTTCACCGGGTCATAGCCCCAGTTGTACTGCGGGGTGTCAAGTCTTGTCTCATCCACGGAGCCGTAGTCATAGGAGGGCAGGATATGGATGGCGTTCACGCCCAACGTTTTTAGGTGTTCAATGGCCCAAGGCTCCGTCAGTGCGAGAAACTTTCCTTTGTATCTTGCATCCTCACGGGCGATGGAGAAGTCGCGGTGATGCATCTCATAAACCACGAGGTCGACAGGTGACTTCATGACGGGTCGGCAGTCGTTGTCCCATCCTTGCGGGTTAGTATTTGCCATGTTGATGATGGCACCACGCTTACCGTTGACACCA
This sequence comes from Prevotella sp., assembly GCA_017965725.1. Lineage (GTDB taxonomy): Bacteria > Bacteroidota > Bacteroidia > Bacteroidales > Bacteroidaceae > Prevotella. Next base: position 35,751 of record JAGCPK010000061.1, on the reverse strand, counting down.
ACCGCCTTGGCGAAGACACCAGGGCACTCGCCTTTACCCATGTCGAAGGTATAGAACTTGCCCATCAGGTCACCCTGTACCGTGGCCTGCCACTGTTCATTGCCAGTCCTTGTCATCTTGACGGTCTTCACCGCCTTACCGTCCTTTCCCTGATTGTAGATACGTACCACAACCTTCTTCGCATTGTTGGGTGCGAAGAGCCTGAAGGTCGTAGCCTCTGGAGCATATGTCACTTCTTTAAAACTGAAGTCTTGCGAATGAATGGCTGCTGTGGTTATTGTCATCAGCATGATTATTAAAAGTCTTCTCATCATCGGATTATTAAAATAACGGTTTATTTATGACGTCTCAGCCGGAAGACGGTGTAGGCCAGAGCGATGAGGAGCAGAACGATTGCGACAGAGGCAATGATGAGAATCAGATTTGCCCGGTCCTGGGTTGCCTGACTGCTTTTCTCGATGACCTTAATCACAGAATTCACCTGATAGTTATGTAAACGAGGGCAGAAGGAATAGTTACAGTCCTTTGCAAACTCGACATAGCGACGGGCACGGTTGATGTCGCCATCATCTGCGAGATGCTCTGCCAGGAAAAGAAGTGAAGCCTGATTCATCACAGCACATCTGATGTCATCAAGGGCTGACCTGCCTAACCAGTAGCAGACCATATCGTGATTTCCGAGTTTTTCATAGACCATTGAACGGTAGAAAGCGGCATAAGCACTCTCGTGCGTCTTGGTAGCAACCATGTCAAACCATTCATCGCTGACTTTAAGAGCATCCTGATACAACTGCCTGGCGTTGAGAATGTCCATCTTCAGATGGAGATAGTGTTCGCTGCCCTCATCGGCTACCATCAGCACGGAGTCGCGGTAGAGATTCTGTAGGGCAAAATATCTCTCGCGCACTTCTTGGCGCTGAGTATAGGATCCTAACTCACCGCAGACATGCATCCATGCATTATAATAGTCGCACAATCCATTCTTATCGAGAGCGGATTTGTCAACATTACGGAGTTGTTCAAGTGACTCATTGTACAAATCGGAATTAGAACACTGATAGGCCAACAATGAACGGAATCTCCCTGCAAGGTCGGGTCGATGGAGAGAATCGGCAAGGCTGATGCATACCTCTGCATAATGAAGTGCAGAGTCATTTCTATATGGCTGATAGAGAAGGAATAGTTCCTCGGCAATTGTTACTTTCTTTTCTTCATTCTTTTCTTTCAGCAGGCGGTTTCGACACGCAACAATCTTATTCTCTCGTTCTGCAATGTATTGTGGTGACTGGATAATCGCATCATCAATCTGCTGATAGAGTGCGTTGAGATCTATCTGCTCATCAACGAGAGTAGGAACCGCATGAGCCAACCCTACTGTAACGGTCAGCAGGAGAAAAACAAAGAAAGATCGTTTCACATGCATCATGGTTTCTTTTTTAAAGTATTATTTGGCAATCAATGAAATAGCGAAGCCACCGCCTGGCGCCTCAGTGAGTTTGAGAGTCTGACCTGCCTTCACCACCTTCTTGGTGATGGTATAGGCCTGAGGGTTAGTCTCATAGTGAGCATCTTTGGCATCTGCATAGATGGTACATTCGTACTGGCGCCCCTGGTCGAGGAAATCGAGTTTGATGACGCTCTGGTGTCCGTTCTCGTCACACTTACCTCCGATAAACCAGTTGTCAGTACCCTTGGCCTTACGGGCTACGGTGATATAGTCACCTGGCTCTGCCTCCAAATAGCGGGAGTCATCCCAGTCACAGGCCACATCGCGGATGAACTGGAAGGCGTCGTCAAACTTCTCGTAATTCTCTGGCAGGTCAGCAGCCATCTGTAGAGGCGAGTACATCGTCAGATAGAGAGCCAGTGAGCCAGCGATGGTAATACGGGCCCATGACGTGTTGTTGCTCCACTCTGATAATCTAGTCACGAAGATACCTGGCGTATAGTCCATCGGACCACCTTGCAGACGGGTGAAGGGCAGGATACAAGTATGATCGGGATTTGATCCACCGAAAGCCTCATACTCCGTGCCACGCGCACTCTCGTTGCCGACAAGATTCGGATAGGTACGACAGAGACCCGTAGGACGTGTGGCCTCGTGGGCATTCACCATGATATGGTGCTTGGCAGCCTCCTTCACGACATAGAGATAGTGGTTATTCATCGACTGCGAGTAATGGTGGTCACCACGCGGGATGATGTCACCCACATAACCAGTCTTCACAGCGTCGTAGCCGTATTTGTTCATCAGTTGGAAGGCTTCCTCCATGTGACGCTCGTAATTCTGGGTTGAACTGCTGGTCTCATGGTGCATCAGGATTTTCACACCCTTGGAGTGAGCATATTCATTGAGCATCTTGATGTCGAAGTCGGGATAGGGTGTCACGAAATCAAAGACATCACGTTTCCACATGTTGGCCCAGTCTTCCCAACCGACATTCCAACCCTCCACCAACACTTCGTCGAGACCATTCTTGGCGGCGAAATCGATGTAGCGTTTGACCTTTTCGTTGTTGGCGCAGTGGGTGCCATTGGGTTTCACCTTGCTCCAATCAATCTGGTCAAGTTTGATGCTGGGGTAATCGTTGGTATAATGCCAGTTTCCACGACCGACAATCATCTCCCACCATACACCACAATACTTTGTGGGATGAATCCAACTGACATCCTCGAGGGCACAGGGCTCATTGAGGTTGAGGATGAGGTTCGACGAGAGCATATCGCGGGCATCATCACTGATCATCACCGTGCGCCAGGGAGTCTCGCAGGGTGTCTGCATGGCACCTTTCAGTCCTGTAGCATCAGGCGTGAGATGGCTGACAAAGGTGAAAGGCTTTGGCAAGGGATAATTGAGTGGCTTGGGATTGGGCGTATAGGCATTGCTGCCGCCACCCAACTGCGTGGTGAGGGCTTTCGTCTCAGCATCCACCAGTTCAAGGTGCATGGTGGCATAGTCGGCACAGGCAGCCTCGTGGATGTTGATATAGAGACCATCATCGCTCTTCATCTGGAGAGAAGTCTGCACACCTGTCGGCGAGAAGACTGCCACGGAGGAGTTGCTCCAGTTGACGGCCTCCTGCATCCTACTGCGGATTTCAGAGAGTTTCGTTTCCTGAGTCACCTGCTCCTGTGTATCATAATCACCAGGGAGCCAGAAGGCTTTATGGTCACCCGCCATGGCAAATTCTGTCATTTCTTCCTGTATGAGGAAATAGTTCAGATCATTCTGCTGGGGAAACTCGTAACGGAAACCGATACCGTCATCATAGACGCGGAAACGGATAATGATAGTGCGTTGGTGCTGTTTCGGAGCCATCTGCGCCCCATTCACACCGACAGGACGCTTGCCCAACCAGTGTTGTGACAACGTGGCAACATACTCATTATAATGATTACGGATGGTGGCAGTCTCGCCCCAAACAGGTTTCCATGTCTCGTCGAAGGTCGAGGTTTCTTCCTTATCAATGGTAAAGCCATTCATCAGGTCGTGCTCCTCCATACCCATTGAGGCATGTTTGTCCTTGGCCAGTACAAGACCGAGGTGCGAAGGTTTCACTACCTCCCGGCCCTTGTATGTCATCTCATAAACGGGTCGACCTGTACCATCTAGCGAGAACTTCAGTTCAATGTTGCCGTTAGGCGACTTAACGCTTGCAGCGTCAATGCATAGTGCATATTGCACAATGCATAATAGTAAGACAAGTTTTCTCATTTGCGTCCGCTTTGTATGATTAATGTGCTGATTTCATTGTTCAGAGCCTCAGCAGCCAATAGCTGTTCGATGGTAATATGCATCCGATAGCGCCAATAGTGACGGGGATTGGCGGGGATGTTGATACGCTCTGCATTCTGATCTGGCAGACGAAGTTGTTCGTCAATGCCGATCCAATCTTGGAATGACAACAGACAGAGCATAGAGGGCGAAGTGAGATGACGGCTCACAATGTCCTTGGCAAGCCAGCCTGGTAGCGGATGCGGGGCTGCTCCACTGCGACGTAACGACATATTGTAGTACTCTTGTGTCTGCTGCTCGTCCTCGTCCCACCACTGACGGAGGGTCGGCATGTCGTGGGTACTGATGGTATCCACACTACGATATGGGTTATGTGAGAGTTTGCCAAAACGTACGGTATCGTCCTTCGGCATTGACTGGATCTCAAGTGAGAGGATACGCAATTCGTTCATCACCCAAGGTACACAATCGGGAACCATGCCGAGGTCTTCCGCACAAACCAACATACGGGTGGCTTGCGTCAGACGAGGCAGTTTCTTCATAGCCTCTGTGTACCAGAACTGGTTGTTACGACGGTAGAAATAGTCGTTGTAGAGGTTGTTGAAGTTGTTCTTCTGCTCATCGCTGAGTTGTGTGTAGGCCTCCTGATATTGTACGGCGATACGCGGATGCCAACGGTCATTACGCTTATGATCGACGAGGAACAGACCGTCTTTAAACTCCACACCGTATGCCTCTATCTCCTCGCGGCTCATGCCTAAGGCGGGAGCAAACTGTCCCATCAGTCCTGACTTCTCTGGCACGGGGATCTCCCAGATACGGAAGAAGCCCAAGACATGATCGATACGGTAGGCATCAAAATACTCTGCCATTTTACGGAAGCGGCGCACCCACCACGAACAGCCATCCTTCAGCATCTCGTCCCAGTTGTAGGTCGGGAAACCCCAGTTCTGACCGTCAGCAGAGAACGGATCGGGTGGAGCCCCAGCCTGTCCGTTCAGGTTGAAGTACTTGGGTTCTACCCAGGCCTCCACACCATCGCGACAGATGCCGATGGGGATGTCACCTTTTAATATCACGCGATGTGCACGTGCGTGCTCGTGAGCCGCATGCATCTGGGCGTCGAGATTATATTGTACGAAATACCAGAACTCTAACAAATTCTTTCCCTTGAAACTTGCTTTCTGTGTACTCTGCACAGTAGCCCCCTTGAGCCACTTCGAGAATTCTGCAGTGCCGTAGAGATCGCGGAAATAACAGAAGGCCGCATAAGGTACCAGCCACTCTTTGTTCTGCTCGAAGAACTGCTTGTACGAGGCACGGCGCTTGATGGTGCTCCACTCCTGGGCAAACAGGTCTTTCAGGTAATCCATCTTGGCTGCAAACATCCGCTCGTAGTCTATCTGTGGCAGAGCATTCAGTTCCTGACGCAGTTGTTCGTAGGCCTTACGCTTGGTTTCATCCTTGATAGCAGGCAACTGACGGAAGTCACAGTATTGTGGATGAAGGGCATAGATACTGATGGAATTGTAAGGATAGGAGTCCTGCCAGGTGTGAGTGATGTTGGTATCGTTGATGGGCAGTATCTGTAACACACGTTGCTTGGTCTTGTCACACCAGTCGATCATCATCTTCAGATCGCCAAAGTCGCCCACACCAAATGAGCCCTCGCTACGGAGCGAGAAAACAGGAATCACCGTACCTGCACCCTTCCATGGATAGACAGGGAAATAGGCCTGCGATAGTTCATAGACCACCACCTCGCCCACTTCCATCTCTGGCAGCGTTACCGTGCGATTCATACCATTTTCCCAAAGCGGTGTCACATCCACTACCTCGTCAAGAGCCACGAACTTAAACTCAAACGTCTGTGGCAGTTTATCAGCATCGAGTGAGACCACCCACTCGTTGTTTTCGTGCTCTACCATCTCTATTGCCTGCTTGGCCGTCCAGTTGCCCAGGCCCGCTCCGCCACCAAGGACTGCCAGCCGCTCGTTACCGCGCAACTGGGGGGCACGCACCTTCAGGCGCACCGTTTTTCCATACTCCTCCAGTTCGCTCATTTTGCACTTACGCGCTGCCACACACTCCGTGAAAGCCGACGAATACATATAACTGTCTTCTGGGATATCAATCCAGTGGTCATAAACCCTGTAGCGCACACCCCTGATGGCTGCGAATTCCAGACGGTGGGGTACGATGAGCCACTCATGGCGCGTCTGCTGGTCGCCCTTCCATACACTATAATAATAATCCATATAGGTAGAAGACTTTACTGATTTGCTCAACTCACAGAACCAGTGGATACCGTCTAAGGTTGTCATCTTATGTTGTTCTACCTTTGTGGATGGGGTCTTTCCGTCCCCGCAGAGAATACTCAACACCAGTTCCTCTCCAAAGGTGGTCTGGTATTCAAGATTGAATTGTAACTTCATAGACTTTATATTTTATACAACTTTTTCTTCTTGATATAATCGTTATAGACTTTGATGCAAAACACAATCAGGCTACAGGTCGTTGTGACGAGATTTGTCAGGAACAGTGCCCAAAGAATATCGGGTTTATGCAGGATACCCTGAAGCATGAAACAGCCGCCACCGATACCCATCATCAGGAAGGTTGGCAGTGCGATACTGTCAGTCTCACGGGTGCGAATGGTGTGAATGGCCTGGGGCAGATAGCCCATAATCATCGTGATGCTGGCCAACCAACCGCAAACCTCATAAAACATGCTCTGTTCCATTTCCTTCTTTTACTTTTTCACCTTGATGACAAAGACACATACTGAGGCGATGATGAAACTGACACCAGCAACTATCATCATCGTAGATTGATGGTGTCCTACCAATGATAGGATAGCGCCACCACAGATGGCAGCCACAATCTGTGGGATGCAGATAGTACCGTTGAACAGGCCCAAATAGGCACCCATGTGACCATAGCCCTGCAGTGCATTAGTGACAAACGTGAACGGCATGGCAAGCATGGCAGTCCAAGCACAGCCGATCATCAGGAATGGAATAAACTGCAGATACTGATCGTGAATATAGGGCACGAGCATAAAACCCACAGCACCAATCACCAGACTCACGGAGTAAGCCAGTTTCGTGTTCTTGAACTGTGGGAGCAGGGCTGCCCATATCACTGACCCCACTGCCTGTACTGCGAAGAGGATTCCCACCCAGTTGCCTGCTTCCTGGAAGGCTTCACTGGCAGGATCGGTAGTGTTCCACACCACCTCTGCAATGGCACCAGTGGTATAGTTCCACATATAAAGCATGGCTGCCCAACTGAAGAACTGCACCAGACCGACCTTCCAGAAGGTGGAAGGGGCATTTTTAAGCAGGGTAATCCAGTTGGCACTGTCTTCCTTTTCTTCTGATACAGGATTATATTCCGCATAGTCCTGCGGATTCCACTCCTTCACTTTCGACGTAGTATAGAGTACACAGAGGATGAGGATAGCCGCACCTATATAGAATGACCAGATGACCGAGTCAGGTACGACACCTTTCTCTGCCACGTTACTGATGCCGATAAACGTAAAGACAAACGGGAATACATAGCCCATCACGCTACCGGCATTGCAGAGAAATGACTGAATGCTATAGGCTTTGGCCTTCTGTTTCTCGTTGACCATATCGCCCACCAGCATCTTAAACGGTTGCATGGCCATATTGATGCTCGTGTCGAGGAACATCAGGGCGATGAGCCCGAAGACCATCGCAGTGCCGATAGTCAGTCCCAAGGAGCCCGAATTTGGTAACAGGCACATGACAAGTACTGCTACGGCGGCTCCCACAAACAGATAAGGAATACGACGTCCGAAACGGGTCCATGTCTTGTCGCTCAGTGTGCCGACAATCGGTTGCACCAAGATACCCATCAGTGGGGGAAGTATCCAGAAATAACTGAGGTTGTGCGGATCAGCGCCCAACGTGGCAAAGATACGCGAGATGTTGGCAGACTGTAGGGCATAGGCGATTTGTACGCCAAAGAATCCAAAACTCAGATTCCACAAATTCCAAAAACTTAAATCAGGCTTCTGTTTCATATCTTTTACTATAAACTACTTTGTTGTTCCGCGAATAACGAGGCGGGTGCGGACGACACGCTTCTCTACTTTTTCCATTGGGATGATTCCTTCCACTTTGTCGATAAGAATTTCCGCTGCTTCCTCACCCACACGCTTTCCGCGCTGTTCCACCGTGGTGAGCATGGGATCACAGGCAATAGCACGCTGACCATTGGTGAAGCCACAGATCGAGATATCCTCTGGCACCCGAAGACCCATGTGCTTGGCGGTATAAAGGATACCGATGGCCGTATCGTCATTGACAGCAAAGAAACCGTCAGGACGATGGTCAAGGGTAAGCATCTCTGGTGTTATTGCCTCGGCATCAGCCCGGTTGTCGCATACCCGCACAATACGTTCATCAACCGCCATCCCGTGTTTCAGCAAAGCATCCTTATAACCGTTATAACGGTTCTTCGAAATCTGCAACTGCATCGGACTGCCATAGAAAGCAATACGTTGGCAACCTGTCTCTATCAGATGTGTCACAGCATTATAGGCACCCATATAATCATCGACCACCACTCGACTGGCGTTAATACCGGTACAAATACGATCATAGAACACCATTGGTACACCAGCATCGAGCAATTTCTGATAGTGGCTATAATTATGTGTGTCCTTTGCTTGAGATACGATAACTCCACAGACCTTATACCGATGAAACGTTTCACAGATCCGAACCTCTCGCTCATATTGTTCTCCACTCTGCGCCACCATAATATTATACCCGCGCGCATAAGCCGCCTCTTCTATGCCTGTCAGGACCGACATAAAATAATAATGGGTAAACTCCGGCACGATGACTCCGATAATCTTTGAAGGCAGTACACGACTATGGCGTAAGGCCTCACCTATCGCGTTAGGATAGAAATTATGTTCGCGGGCGTAAGCCTGAATCATCTTGCGCCGTTCCTCGCTGATACGGGGCGAATCCTTCAGGGCACGCGATACTGTCGCCACGGAAATACCTAAATCCCGTGCGATATCTTTCATTGTCAGTGGTCCGCTCTTTTCCATCGTTTTTAGTCTTTTCGATTGCAAAGTTACAACATTTCATTATTCGCTATTCACTTTTTAGCCCTTAAGTTGATATATATCAATGCAAACGTTTGCACAACTCTAATAACGATTTTAATAAAAAAAAAGTATAACGTACCCGAAAGATTTATAATTTTGCACCGTGAACGAATGCCAACAAGCAAATAAAATGAATATAACGTATAACAATTAACTCTAATTAAATGTAATGATGAAGCAGGTAAACATTCAAATCCCGCTTAGGATGCTCGGCCTTCTGTTAGGCTTATTCCTATCGGTTGGTGCCTTTGCACAGATAGACGTCAAAGGCCATGTGAAAGATGCTACAGGCGAAGACATTATCGGAGCAACAGTACGTGTGGTGGGTACACAGGTCGCCACCGTCACTGATTTCAACGGAAACTTCGTCGTGAAAGCAGATCAGGGTGCAGACATCACCATTTCGTATGTCGGTTTCCAGACCGCAACCGTTAAAGCCGCTCCCACGGTAGAGGTGACGCTGGAAGACGATGCCGCGATGCTGAATGAAGTGGTGGTTATCGGTTATGGCCAGGTCAAGAAAAGCGACCTGACTGGTTCTGTGACGGCATTGAAACCAGACTCCAAGAACAAAGGTCTCGTGGTAAACCCACAGGACATGCTTGCAGGTAAGGTCGCCGGTGTTAACATCACCAGTAACGACGGTGCTCCTGGCACAGGTGCCCAAATCCGTATCCGTGGTGGTTCGTCACTGAATGCCTCTAACGACCCACTGATTGTGATCGACGGTCTGGCAATGGATAACGAAGGTGTGAAGGGTCTTTCCAACCCCCTCTCCATGATCAACCCTCAGGACATCGAGTCGTTCAACGTTCTGAAGGATGCTTCTGCCACAGCCATCTACGGTAGCCGTGGTTCTAACGGTGTCATCATCATCACCACCAAGAAGGGCCGTCAGAATATGAAGCCCACCATCTCTTATGCTGGTAGCGCAACCATCAGCATGCGTCAGAAATCTCTCAAGGTGATGACAGGTGACGAATACCGTGCCTTTATTAAGAATATGTACGGAACGGAAAGTATTCCTTACAAGGCACTTGGTACTGCCAATACGAACTGGCAAGATGAAATCTACCGTACTGCTTTCAGCCACGATCATAACTTGACTGTTTCCGGAGCCTTCAAGAATCTGCCTTACCGTGTCTCTGTAGGCTATACAGACCAGCAGGGTATCCTCAAGACCTCCGACTTCAAGCGTGTCACGGCTTCACTGAATCTGAATCCGTCGTTCCTTGACGATCACCTGACATTGAATCTCAACGGAAAGGGTATGTATGCCAAGACCCAGTACGCCGATGGCGGAGCCGTTGGTGCAGCGGTTTATTTTGATCCCACACAGGATCCGTACAACTATACATCTGAATATCACAAGGAACTGTTGGGTGCTGACCTTCAGCAGACACTGAAGAACCTCGGCGGCTATTTCCAGTGGCCAGTAACTGCCAACTATGACGGTGACCCCACCTGGCCATATACCTACAATGGTGTTGCAAACATGCCAAACCCACTTGCACTACTTAATGGACGTGATGAATATGCAAAGAGCCGTTCGTTTATAGGTAGTGCTGACATTGATTATAAGATTCACGGTTTCGAGGATCTGCGCCTGCACATGACCATGGGCGCCGACATCTCAGAAGGTAAGCAGTACACGAACAACCAGCCTTGGTACACAGGATCCATCTATTATGGAAGTTGGGGTGAAGAAAAGATTCTGAAGAGAAATCTGCAATTCTCGGCCTATGCCCAGTATTTCAAGGACTTTGCCGAGATTCACCATGTTGACATCATGGCCGGTTATGAGTGGCAGCACTTCTGGAGGGATGTCAAGAACGACTATATCGGCTATTATCCTTCAACGAGCCCCAAATGGAAAGATCCGACAACGGATCCTACTGTCAATGAGCGTCCCCATACGCCCTATCATTTCCGTACCGACAGTTATCTGGTATCATTCTTCGGACGTGCCAACTACACGCTGCTCGACCGCTACTATCTGACAGCCACTCTGCGTAACGACGGTTCTTCACGTTTCCGTAAGCACTGGGCACTCTTCCCCTCCTTCGCTTTCGCATGGAGAATCAACGAGGAAGGATTCCTGAAGAATGCTAAAGTTCTCTCCGACCTGAAACTACGCCTCGGCTGGGGTAAGACTGGTCAGCAGGCAGGTGCTGTGCCTGACTATAGTTGGATTGCCACCTATTCTAAGAACACAGGTACCAATAGTTTCTATCCCATCACTGGCGACGGTTCGCTCTATCGTCCTGACAACTATACGCCCAACCTGAAATGGGAGACCACTACCACGACCAATATCGGACTTGACTGGGGTATCCTGAATCAGCGCCTGACCGGATCTATCGACTGGTACTATCGCAAGACCACTGATCTGTTGAACTATGCTCCCACCAAGGCCCTGTCAGCATTCCGCAACCAGAGTTGGCAGAACATCGGTACGTTGGAAAATAAGGGTATTGAGGCCAGCATCAGTTGGAAAGCAGTCCAGAACAATGACTGGTACTGGGTTATCGATTACAACATTACTTATAATAAGAATGAAATCACTGATTTGAGTGGTGTTTCTGAGGACGGTTCTCCTGTACCCAATACAGGTGTCAAGATTGGTACCGACCGCTATCTGGAGTACCAGCAAGTTGGTCATCCCATCAACTCATTCCTGGTGTTCCAGCAGGCTTACGACCAGAATGGAAAGCCTATCGAGAATGTAGTGGTTGACCGCAATGGTGATGGCCAGATTACGCAGGCTGACAAGTATTTCTATAAGAGCCCGGCTGCTCCTGTTACCATGGGTCTTTCCACCCGTGTTGAGTATAAGAACTGGGATCTGGGTATGTCGTTCCGAGCCAGTTTTGGCAATTATGTATATAACAACAATGAGCAAGGTATGGCCAATGTCAGTCCAACCGAGGTATGGAAGAGTTCACTGCTTTATATGAACAACTATTCCTACGAGGCTATTGAGCGCAACTGGCAGACTTATCAGATTACCTCTCAACTCTCTGACTACTATGTTCACAACGCTTCCTTCCTGAAGTGTGATAACATCACGCTCGGATACAGTTTCTCTGATCTCTTCAAAGCACTGAGCGGACGTGTCTATGCAACGGCGAACAACGTGTTTACTATTACAAAGTACAAGGGCTTGGATCCTGAGGTGGCCAATGGCTTTGACAGCAACATGTATCCGCGTCCTTTCTCTGTCATCGTTGGTGTGAACTTGAATTTCTAAGTCAACAATCATTATAAGTATATTAAGTCATGAAAAAGATATATAAGAATTTAATTCCCGCAGCAGCCTTTCTGCTGACATTCGGTGTGACATCTTGTACGGGTGACTTGGATGTAGAGCCACTGGATCCGAATATGTCAACCGAAGTGAGCCCAGAAGGTCTTTTCAACAAATGCTATGCAAACATAGCAATGGCGGGCAATGGCGGAGCCAACGGTGACTGCGACATCGACGGTATTGATGGCGGTACATCAGGTTATATCCGTCAGATGTGGAACTCAAACGAACTCCCGACAGACGAGGCCATCAACGGATGGGGTGACGATGGTATTGAGCAGTCATGCTTCAATACCTATGACGAGTCTCACCCGATGCTCAACGGTTATTTCGCCCGTCTTACCACAGGCATTACCTATTGTAACCAGTATCTGACTGTTGCCGCAGACCACAATCCTACGATGACAGCGGAAGTACGTTTTATCCGTGCACTTAACTACTATTTGCTGATGGATGCCTTCGGACGTGTACCCTTCGCAGAAACATTAGGCGACCCTGTTATCTACACCCGTCAGGAAATTTACAACTGGCTGGAAGAGGAACTCCTTACCAATGTAGAGCCAAACCTGTCAGAAGCCAAGCCCAAGAAATCTTCTGATACAGGCTATGGACGTGTAGATAAGGCTGCCGCCTGGATTCTGCTCTCGCGCCTCTATCTGAATGCTGAAGTATATACAGGAACAGCCCAGTGGGCCAAGGCAGCAGAGTATGCAAAGAAGGTGATGGACTCTCCCTATAAATTGAACACCACCAGCATCAATGGTTGGAGTGCCTACCAGATGCTCTTTATGGGTGATAATGGTGAGACAGACGCTGCTTATGAGGCTATCTTCCCCATTTTGCAGGATGGTCTGCTGACCACTTCTTGGGGTACCACACAGTTCCTCTGCGCTGGTAGTTTCGACAGTGACATGCATGCCAATCCCAATGATCCTGACGCAACCAACGGACTTTCAGGCCAAGTATGGGGTGGTAATCGTACACGTCCAAGTCTGATTCAGAAGTTTTTCCCGAATCTGGATGCCCCGCAGGTGGCTTCTTATGAGATGACAACCGCTGCTGGTGACGACCGTGCTATCTTCGACGGTATCGGAAGAGAAATCAACAACCTTGACCGCGCAACCTTCAAGAATGGTTATGCCGTAGCCAAGTTTGTTAACTTCAAGACCGACGGTTCAAGCGGTCATGATGCAACCTTTATGGATGCCGACTTCTTCTTGTTCCGTACAGCCGAGGCCTACCTGACTTATGCAGAGGCTCAGGCTCGTCTGAACGGTGGTGCCACCAATGCTGAGGGTGCTGATGCCATCAATGCGCTACGTACACGTGCCCATGCTTCTACCAAAGCCAACTATGCACTTGACGAAATTCTCGACGAGTGGGCTCGTGAGTTCTACTTTGAAGGTCGCCGCCGCGTCGATCTTATCCGCTTCAATAAGTTTGGTGGAAACACTGACTATATCTGGCAGTGGAAGGGCGGTACCTATAATGGCCGTAATTTTGATGCATACAAGAATATCTATGCTATTCCAGCTTCACAGTTGTCAACCTATGGCAATGAACAGAATCCTGGTTATTAATTGAGAATTGATAATTGAAAATTGAAAATTATGAAGACAATATTCAAATCCACAATACTGTTGGCTGTCGTAGGTCTGTCGCTCTTCACCTCATGTAAGGACGACAATGACTCCAACCCCGTGCTGGGACAGCCGACCACGTTCGTGCTGAACACACCAGCCTATTCTACCGTGCCGGTAGATCTGGCTACGTCGACTGAGATTCCTTTCACATGGTCTTCACCCGACTACGGATTCCCCGTGGAGGCAGAGTTCCAGTTGGAGGCTTCCATCGATGGCAATTTTACCATTTCTGTTGAAGAGGCTGAGGCTGACGAGAGTGGTGCCACTATCCCTAACTATGTAACATTACCTACAGTCTTCACTGGCGGTCACGGCTCCATTCCCTGCAGTACGCTGGCGGGAGCCCTCAACAAGATGGGCAATTGGGCCGAAGGCGAGACCCCTGCTACACAGACTATGGTGATCCGCGCCTCTGCAAAGACCAAGAATACGGGTGCAACACCAATCTACTCTAACACAGTGAACATCATCGTTGTGCCGAGCAACGAACCTGCTCCTGCACAATATCCGTTGTACATCTACGAGATTGGTAATGAGAGCGGTTGGGGTACACCTCATATTCTCTGCAGTCTTGCTCAGGATGGTATCTATCAGGGTTTCTACTACCTCGATGGCGGATTCAAGTTCAAACCAAATGAGAATGACTGGAATGGCGACTGGGGTCAGGATCCCGCTGGTACCTATGGTACACTCGTCGTAGATGGTGAGGAGGATTGTAACGATTCAGGCAAGAGCTTCCCCGACGAGGCACAACCTGCTGGTTTCTATCAGGTGAACGTTGATCTCGTTGAGATGACATGGAATATTGTTCCTATCACGAGCATCAGTATTATCGGTGGCTTCAACGACTGGGCTGGCGACGTGGAGATGACCTACAATGTGGAAGAAGGCTGTTGGGAGTGCACCACTGGTGAGGTGGAAGGCGAATATAAGTTCCGCGCCAACCATGATTGGGCTATCAACTGGGGTGGTTCTGAGGATGCTCTGGAACAGGACGGTGCTAACTTGAACAGCGACGGAGGTACTCACACCTATAAACTCTACATCTCTTATGCAGGCAACCACAAGGTAGTTATCGAGTAATTTTTTAACGACTTAAAATTATGAAGAAAATATTATATACAATAGGTCTGGCTCTCCTCGCAGTGGGCTGTACCGATGATTATACCGACTGGGCCAATCCGTTCAAGAACGACCCTGAGGCAGCCAAGTCCATGTCCATGACTATCAGTCCCGTTAGTACCATCGACCTGGCAACAGTTACTACTGAGACTGTCCAGATATTCATGCCGACAATTACGATTGAAGATGAAGCCGAGACAACCTACCAGGCCAAGATCTATGGTCCTGAGGAAGGCGACGAGGCCGAATTTGAGGTAGGTGCCGACGGTTCTGTGGCAAAAGATATTCTTGAGGATGCTGTCTATACTCTTTATGGCCAGCGCCCTGTCGAACTTGCTATCCCTATGGATGTTTCTGGCTTCGTCAAAGTAGGTGGACAGACATTCAAGGCCTTTGGAAACACCACGCTGAGTGTCATCCCCAATGCGCCTGAGATTGAGGCAGCCTACTATCTGACAGGTAGCATCAATGGATGGGACAATAGTGACACGACCTACAAACTGACCAACGATGGTAGTGATCCTTACGAGAATCCGACCTTCACGCTCCGTATCCCTGCTCCTGAGGAGGGTGGTAACATCGAGTTCAAGATGACGCCGGAGTCTGGTCTTGGCGGCGACTGGAGCAAGTGTCTTGCTGCTGGCGACGAGGGTAAGTTCAAATACAACAACGACGGTGGCAATCTTACAATCGAGGCCGTTGAGGGTGCTAAGTTCTATGATCTTACCTTCAACATGCTCGACCAGACCTGGGAGGTCAAGGCTCTGCTCTTCGACATCGAACAGAGTTGGTACCTCACTGGTAGCATCAATGGTTGGAACAATAGTGACACAACTTACAAACTGACCAACGATGGTAGCGATCCTTATGAGAATCCGACCTTCACGCTTCGCATTCCTGCTCCTGAGGAAGGTGGCAACATCGAGTTCAAGATGACGCCGGAATCTGGTCTTGGTGGCAACTGGAGCAAGTGTCTCGCAGCCGGTAGCGGTGCTGCAGGAACCTTCGCTTACAACAACGATGGAGGTAACCTCGTTATCGAGGCCGTTGAGGGTGCTAAGTTCTATGACCTCACCTTCAATATGATGGAACTCACCTGGTCGTACAAAGCCATCTCATTCGATCCGTTCGTATTCTTTATTGGAGCAACGGATGGTTGGGCCAATGCTGAGCAGAAACTTGCCCTCACAGACGAGGCTGCAGGTATCTACACTGGATATGTCTATTGCGCAGATCCCAATGGTTGGGGCAACTGCTTCAAGTTCCAGAAGGTTGCTGGCGACTGGGGTACAGAAATCAATACAGACCATATGACTGGTGGTATGACTGGTGGTGTTGGCTTACATGATGGTGATACCAACTTTGAATTAAAGGATGGTGAGGGCGTATATTTCTTCACGCTGAACCTGAGCGACAATTCCCTCAACGCTTTGAAAGTTGAGAAGATGGGTATCATCGGTGACTTCAACGGCTGGGGTGGCGATGTCGAGATGACATGGAATGCTACTGATTACTGTTTCGAAGCAACAGGTGCTGGCGTTAATGCCAATGGTTGGAAGTTCCGCGTCAACGCCGATTGGGGTATCAATCTCGGATCGAATGATTCAGCAGAACCATCACTGGTCCTTGACGATCTGGTTGCAAATGGTAAGAATATTGGCGTGGCTGGTTCTACCATCAAACTCTACCCGACCCGCAAGACCTCTGATAAGATTTACTGCACAGTAGAGTAAACTGTTAGTAGATTATCATAAGAATCAAGGGGACAGAATATGTTCCCTTGATTCTTTTTATGGCTTTTCCGAAATCTCAGACAAACTTATATAGGGTGTACATTGAGCAAACAGATTCTCTTAAAAAGTTCGCTACGAAATATTATCCAACGATTTTGATGGGTAATATTTTGGTTTTGGAAAATTACCCAGCGATTTTGATGGGTAACATTTTGGTTTTGAAATATTACCCAGCGATTTTGATGGGTAACATTTTGGTTTTAGAAAATTACCCAATGATTTCGATGGGTAATATTGTCTTGGGTGCAATCCTAACACCGTGCCTGGTACATTGTGATGAGTGAGTAGATATAAAAGAGTCGCATACGAATTTGCCGTATGCGACTCTTTCTGTCGTATGCTGGTAAGCGTGGTTAGCGCTTGATGAACTTGCAGGTAGCCTTGTGACCCTGGCGGTCTGTGACGTTGGCGATATAGACACCAGCGGGCAGTTGCTCGACGTTGACTTCTGTATAGCCACCGTTCATGTGAACGGGCAGGTTGGCGATGGACTGTCCTGCGAGGTTGGCAATCCTGACTTGCAGGCTCTCTGTCGAGGTGCTGCGGATGGCCAGGCTACCTTGCAGATAACTGATGCTGAGATTCTCAGTGGCATCAAAGGCAATCTCGTGGATGCCAGCACTCTGAGACTGATCAACAGCAGTCACGTAACTCGATATGATGTTGGACTTGGCGATGGTGGGTGTATTCATCACGAAGACATCAGCGGTTCCGTCAGGATAACGACCAACTGACTCATCACTCTTATGCTGGGTATAGGTGAACTGGTCACTCCATGACCCGTCAGCAGCGGTGAGCATCACATTACCACCTTCTGCAGCCAGTTTGAAGGAGGCATGCAGTTGTGACAGCGGGTCGAGTTTGTCGCACCAGATGATCAGGAAGCCGTGGGCGGGAATAGTCGTTGAGGCTCCGTCAGCAGGAATCTGGTATTTCTGGGGCTTATCCAGATTGTCTGTGATATACATGCCTGCCACGTCGATGGGGCTGTTGGTGGTATTGTAGAGTTCCACCCAGTCGTTGCGCTTCCAGTATTCGTTGGCATAGATACCATTGGATGCGCTCACCTCGTTGATGCGGACAGGTGTGATGCCCTGGGCCATCATCTGATCGCTGGAGAGTGCCTCGAAGCAGGCCACGAGTGAAACTTGACTGTCTGTGGGCAGATCGATGGCAGATTCTGTAGATACAACAGTGTTATCAGACTTCCACCCCTTGAAGACATAGCCTGCAGGAGCCTTAGCCTCCAGTTTCACAGGAGCGAAGAGATGACCGTTGAAGTTGGCGTATGGTACTTCGAGTCCGTTGACATACAGTTTTGCGCCCTCGGTATCGGTGCTGAGAACGACATCCTGTCTATCGACATTTGTCAAGTTCATCGCTGCAAACTTCTTCAGATAGACCGTCATTTTCTTGGAACGTCCATTCAGTTTGCTCTTGATGTTACTTGCAGCATTCTCAGGATTGTGTCCGTCGTTGATGTATTTCTGCTTCATAAGGTCGCACATAGGCTTGACCTTGGCCAGCAGTTCATCGACAATGGCATTGGCACGGGTAGGCTCGAAGACACTTCCGCCCATCAGACAGAAGGCGTCGATGAATTGCTTGCGGAATCCGTCGTGGCCAAGCAGGTTGAGGAAGAGATTGACGAACTCTTTGTTATAACTTGTTCTCGGAGCAGTCTTGTCATCCTTGAACTGGGCGAAGTTTTCAAATGGATCATCCTTACTCTCACCGAAACATTCTTTGAAAGCGTAGTCGAGGTCGAAACTGACGAAGCGGTAGCGACCGTCATTCTGGCTGCGGTAGCACTTGATGTTGTTGTCGGGCCAGTCGTCGTTATAGAGGAAGAAGGTGACGGCCATGTAGTTGATAAACTCATCGACGTCGAGCAGTGTCTTCAGTTCGTCATAGACACCAGCCTCGTTGATACGCTTACCAAGGTCGTAGATACGCTTCATGACCTCGTCGCTGCCGTTCTTGACCTTACTGTTCTCCAGGGCGTCAAGTTCCTCGTCGTCGTAGCCGAAGTTGGCGTAGGCAAACTTGTCGTTGTTGGGCTCACGCATGTTGAACACACCACGCAGTTCACCGTTGACATACTCTATGACGGGTACATACGACTGTACGTCGAGGTCAATGCCCGAACGCTGGATGATGGTCTCCAAGGCTGGATCGGTGAAGCGTGCTTGGTGATTCCATACGTCATTACCACCATTGCGGATCAGCAGCACCTTGTTACGGTTATAGGGTTTCTGCGGGAAGAACATGTAGTCGAGATGGTTCTGTCCGTCGAACACCTTGCTACTCTTCAGTTTGAATGAACGGTAAGTCTGTGAACGGGTATAGCCACCTGACACGCTGAGATTGACATCCTGGTTGAAGAGCATCTCGCCTTCAGGGCTGATGAGACTGAAGTTGACAGGACGATCCCAGTCGCAGTTGTAGTTCTTGGGAGAGTTCTGTCCGTTGCCAGTCTTTCCGTTTGTGCCGTCACCATCAGTGTCCAACCCGATCTTTGCATCCCAGAAGTAATCATAGTCGCCAACGATGCTGATAATCGGCAGCGTGTATTTGTCAGTGGTCTGGATATAACTGCGGGTAACGGGTACGCTGGGCAGATAGCCGTCCTTATAGAGACGGAACGTGAGATTGACGGTGCCAGGAATGGTAAGTTCACCAGACGTAAGTTCCACGGTGGGACACATCTGATAATTACTGGGGAGTGATTCCCATGAGATCTCGTCAAAGTAGAAGTTGTTGTCAGCACTCTTGTCGGCGTTCAGGTTGAAGGCGATGGTCTGCAGGGAATAGGTGACTTTCTGGCTGCCGCCTCCCCACCAGCCTCCGCCGCCTGTCCATTCCCACTGTTCGTCGGCCTGCTCGGAGGTGATGTAACCTTCACAATAGATTTCCGTCCATTCTGTAGTAACATCTATTTTGCCCGTAAGCATTTCGACGTTTCTTTTAGTGGAGTTCCAACCCCATCCTTCTTCGACAACGATTTGGTCGCCAGGTTTCCTCTGAGCGAAGGCACTGATCTTGGCGGCCTTGTCGGCACGTACCTTCATACGGAAACGGTAACGCTCGCCCGTCTCCCAGATATGATCTGGGGTATAGACAAAGAACTGTGTCGCCTCCTCTTTTGAGGCGTTGGCGACGGAGTGCACGGTCACACCACGGGATTCCTTGACACCAGCGCCGTCAGTAATACGGTACTCTATTTTATTGGTGTTTCCATCCTTGCTTCCAAAGCAGGAGGCATCTTCACCCTCACAATCACCGTTCTTCACATTTTGAGTCCAAGGATCCTCTGTAGGAATGTCCTTTGGATCAATAGGCAGACTACCGTCAGTGGTGACTACCAGATGGGCACCCTCAGGGATGTCAACCTTGATATCTATCGTATTCGTGAAGATGGTGCTATTTACACTGACGACGGGGGGATCTAATCGCTTTTCAGCAAAAACGGCAGTGGCATTGCTCTCACCAGGGGTGAATTTTGCTGTCCATCCCCAGTCGTCACCGCCGTCAGTCTTGCGGGCCCAGGCTGTATGACTGATGGCCTCAGGGTATTGTTGACTGGTAATTAGACTGCCATTGGTATCACTTAGGAAGATGGCTCCACCGTCGCAGTCAAGTTTGAAAGGTGCCTGTGTCTCCAATTCGCTATGGGACCCCAGCCAGATGACTTTGAAGCCTTTGGCGGGCACTTTTCCTATATCACGGGGCATTTGCCATTTTTTCAGGTTATTCTCATCATCACTCAGATACATTCCTCCGAGATTGATTTCCTGATCGGATGGATTATAGACTTCAATCCAACTGTCGAAATTGATGGCGGGACTCATGACTTCTCCAACATTGGAGGCCATTAGTTCATTGATAACTAGAATTACAGATAATAATGTTGACCACATAGTTAATTAAATAAGATTCGGGGGCAAAATTACGAAAAAAAGAGGAATGACTATCATAAAGAATGTATAAATAATGTGTAGAAAATACACGCGAATGTTAACGGTGTTACATTTCGAATAGTTTTTGATACATCTGGAGTGGGTTTTATGCTAACTCTTTTGTACCTTTGCAACCTACTAAACCCAATTGCTTACAAAAAATAAACTGAAATATGAAAAGAACGCCCCTGTCCGACATCCGCATGTTACTGTTCGTGGCTGCTATGAGTCTGTTGAATGTCCTTCCGATATGTGCCAGTGAGACCATCACTGTTGTGAGAGGTAAGTATATCGTCAAGCCCGTTGCCAAGAATGCAGTCAGAATCCGATATGTCTCTTCTTATCAGCAGCATCCGGAGAAGTGCGAATTACCGGACTGGTTGTATGTGAAAAATGACAAGGTGAGGCACTGCGACCTGACGGTAGAGAATGATACCGTTGACCATGTCCTTCGTATCAAGGATAAGACCGGTAAGGTGGTATTCACTGCCACCAACCATAGTCTGAAGAAATATGATAACTCCACGTACCGCCAGAACCCGGGTTACTATGAAGCGAACCTGACCTTTGAATCGCCTAAGGACGAATACCTCTACGGACTGGGGCAGTTTCAGGATGGATACAGCAATGTGCGTGGGCTCTCTCGCAGACTGACACAGGTGAACACGCAGATATCCATTCCGATGCTTCTGTCGAGCAAGGGGTATGGTATCTTGTGGAACAACTACGGTCTGATGGAATTTAATCCCTGCGACGTTAGGGGTTGGGGGCTTGCTGAGGTGGAAGGAACAGGCACCAGTGAGATGGTGAATGTTACGACGACAGAAGGTGGCAGACGGGAGAGGCGGGAACGCCATGTTTTCGAAGCCACTATCCAAATAGACGAGACAGGTGACTACGCCCTGTTGTTGGATGTAGGTCAGAAGATGGCTCGCAGACACAACCTCGCCATCGACGGCAAGACGGTGATAGAGATGCAGAACATGTGGTTGCCGCCTACGGCTTCTGCCATTGTGCATTTGGAGAAAGGCAAGCATCATGTCACGGCGGAGTTGACCAGAGGCGACGAACCCAAATTGTCATATGGTAAGGTACGGGATGAGACCACTTTCCGTTCTCCTCTGGCAGATGCTGTAGATTATACGGTTTTCGTGGGCACTCCTGATGAAATCATCGCCACCTATAGGGAACTCACAGGAGAATGTCCTCAAATGCCAACGTGGGCCCTTGGCTATATCCACTGTCGTGAACGGTTCCATTCCTCTGATGAGATTCTGAAGACGGCCAACCGTTTCCGTAGAGAAGAGATGCCCATTAGTATGATCGTTCAGGACTGGCAGTACTGGGGTAAGTACGGCTGGAACTCGATGCAGTTTGACGAGCAGTACTATCCTGATCCCAAGGCCCTGACGGACAGTCTGCACAAGATGGACATCCGTCTGATGGTCAGCGTTTGGTCGAAGATAGACAAGAACTCCATCGTGGGTCGCCAGATGTTGCAGGATAACTACTATATTCCAGAGACCGACTGGATTGACTTCTTCAATCCCGATGCTGCCGCAGCCTATTGGAAAAACTTCAATGAACGGCTTGTACCGCTCGGCATTGATGCCTGGTGGCAGGATGCGACGGAACCGGAGAACGACGACCTTGTGGGACGGCGTGTAAATAACGGAAAATGGGCAGGCGAACTGGTACGGAATGTCTATCCCTTGTTGGTGAATAAGACCGTCTATGAAGGTCTTGTTAAGGCCGGTAAGGAACCGATGATTCTGACCCGTTGTGGTTTTCCGGGTATCCAGCGCTATGGTTCTGCCCTGTGGAGCGGTGATGTGGGCAACGACTGGGAGACATTCCGCCGACAGATTACCGCTGGTCTCGGGGTTCAGGCGGCAGGCATTCCCTGGTGGACCTACGACGCAGGCGGTTTCTTCCGTCCCGGAGACCAATACAATAATCAGGATTATATCGAGCGGATGCTGCGTTGGATACAGACCAGCGTCTATTTGCCCCTGATGCGTGTACACGGCTATATGAGCAATACTGAGCCCTGGAACTACGGCGAGGAGGCCCAGCGATTGTATAAGTTGAGTCTGCAAGAGCGTGAGGCGTTGCTGCCCTATATCGAAATGTGTGCCAAACGTGTCTCGACGGAGGGTTACACCCTGATGCGTCCGTTGGTCTTCGATTTTGCTGATGACCCTGAAGCGCTGCAACAGAAATACGAGTATATGTTTGGCCCTGCGCTGCTCGTCAGTCCGATTACCGAACCAAACGTCACGGAGTGGAAGACCTATCTTCCCAAGTCTGAGGGCGGATGGGAGGAAGTGCATACGGCTGAACATTTTGAAGGTGGACAGACTGTTACTACAAAGGTGTTCAAGGAGTTTATCCCTGTCTTCGTGCGGGTATCTCACAAGAAAGAACTGGTGGAAAGTTTAAAAAAGTAAGTATAAATGAAAAGAATCTTTTTGGGTATCGCCCTGATTGGGTTGGTGATGGCGGCAGCGGCACAGCGTGTGGTTTCGCCGAATGGAAAGTTGATGGTAGAAACGAAAGGCAATGGATTGGTGGTCAGTTATAACAACCAACAGGTGCTCGACATCCCCGCAGTAGGCTATGAGGGTAGTCAGGTTGTACCTCAATTGAAAGAGACAAGTCAGATAAAGGCTGACTATTGGATGCTCTCTGGCAAGCGTCTGCACTGCACGAACACTGCCAACGAATATCGTGCCTCCTTGGGTGAGGGTGTGCAGATGGTGGTACGCCTCTACAACGATGGCCTCGCCTTCCGCTACGAACTGTCGGGGTTAAAGGATACAAAACTGCCAAAGGAACAGACAGCCTATCGTATCCCTGAGGGCACCAAGCGCTGGATGCAACAGTGGACAGATTCCTATGAGAGTTTCTTCCCTCTGACTACTACTTATAAGATTACGCCAATCCCGTCGTTCAGTGGCATCTCAAAGTCTGCCGATGGTTATAACATTCGTTGGGGCTATCCCTCTTTGTTGGAGCCTGTCAAGGATGTCTTTGCCCTGATTTCCGAGGCAGATATCGGACGGCGACAAAGTGCATCGTGCCTCTATAACGATGGTGAACTCTATCGAGTGGTGCCTGATGCTAACAATCTTGCTGTCAGCGACGAGTGGCACAGCCCTTGGCGTGTCGTCATCATTGGTCGTCTATCCGATATTGTGGAATCCACCCTCATCACAGATGTCTCTGAGCCTTGTCGTCTGACAGACACCAGTTGGATCCATCCAGGTGTGGTCTCTTGGGTCTATTGGGCCTACAATCATGGTTCCAATGACTATAACATTATTAAAAAATATGTAGATATGGCCGCCACCCTTCATCTCCCATACGTGCTGATTGATGCCGAGTGGGATACGATGAAAGATGGCAAGACCGTCGTGGATGCTGTCAATTATGCCAACGAGCAGGGTGTTCGTCCGCTCATCTGGTACAACTCCAGCGTGGGTTGGGTCGATGGTGCGCCTACTCCGAAGTATCGCCTCAACAAGCCCGAGGATCGTGAGAAGGAGTTCGCCTGGTGCGAGAAGATTGGTGTGGCTGGCGTGAAGGTCGATTTTTTCTCTGGCGATAACCAAATGAATATGGATTATTGCATCGAACTGTTGGAGTGTGCAGCCCGCCACCATCTGCTGATTAACTTCCATGGTGCCACCATCCCACGTGGTTGGCAGCGCACCTATCCGAACTTGTTGAGTACGGAGGGCGTGTATGGCGCCGAGTGGTATAATAACGTGGGGACATTCACCAATAAGGCTGCTGCGCACAATGCGACCCTGCCGTTCACCCGTAATGTCATCGGTCCGATGGACTATACCCCCTGTGCCTTCAGTGACTCCCAGCATCCGCACATTACCTCGCATGCCCACGAACTGGCACTTACCGTGCTTTTCGAGAGCGGCTTGCAGCATCTGGCCGACAGACCAGAGAGTTTTCTGGCGCAGCCTCAGGAGGTACAGGACTTCCTGGGTCAATTGCCTTCAGTATGGGATGAGACCCGCCTCCTCTCAGGTTATCCTGGAGAGTATGTCGTGATGGCTCGTCGCAGTGGTACCATCTGGTATATCGCCGGTATCAACGGCTCTGATGACAATAAGGACATCCCTCTGAACATCAAAGGTCTGACATCTAACACCCAATACCAGACATTCTTTGACTCAGGTGATTCTGCAAAGCCTTGGAATATACGTATGCTGCAAACATCCAAGATGCCCTCTACCATCACCTGTCAGCCTCGTGGTGGCTTTGTTGTAGTAGCTAGATGAAGACACTCTGTCATTATATCTCAGAGTACATGGGTGTGCTGGTGCTGGCTTCTGCTTTGCTGGCATTGGCTTTCCCTAGTGTGCTACAGCAAGTACCTACGACGGTCATTAATTATCTGTTGGGTGTGGTGATGTTTGGCATGGGACTGGCGTTAAACCTGCAGGACTTCAAGATCGTATTCAGTCGCCCCAAGGATATAATCATTGGCTGTCTGGCACAGTTTACCATCATGCCTCTGTTGGCTTGGGGACTTTCGCGACTTTTTTCACTCGACGAGGCACTAGCGCTTGGCGTGGTGTTGGTAGGCTGTTGTCCTGGTGGCACTGCCTCAAATGTGATAACCTATCTGGCGAAAGGTGATCTGGCTCTTTCTGTAGGAATGACAGGCATCTCTACTTTGCTCGCTCCGTTCATGACACCTTTGCTTACATGGACTTTTGCTGGGAAAAGTATCAACGTTGACGTGGCAGGCATGCTGCTGAGCATCCTCTGGGTGGTCATCTTTCCTATAATCATTGGATTGCTGGTGAAATGGCTCTGGCCGAAGTTCACGCAGCGGTCTATCGACTATCTGCCTGCACTCTCAACATTGGCTATCGCTGCCATTGTGGCTATCGTCATCGGTGCCAATGCCAATAAATTGTTGGCAGGTGGATTGATAATAGTCATAGTGGTCATGCTTCACAACGTCTGTGGACTGAGCCTTGGCTATCTGATAGGACGGTTACTAGGGCTTACAGAGCCGAAGAAGAGAGCCATCTCCATCGAGGTGGGCATGCAGAACTCAGGACTGGCCAGTAGCTTGGCTACACTTCATTTCGCAGCTTATCCATTAGCAACCATTCCTGGTGCCATCTTCAGCGTATGGCATAACATCTCTGGAGCGACAGTTGCTTTCTTATATAGGAAGATATTTACTGAGTCAGGGGTGTTAGAGGATAGATGATATTGACTATCAGAATGTTGGCGGCGAGGATGATGAGATTCATCAGAAGGCCGATACGCATGAAGTCGCTGAATCGGTAGCCACCAGGACCATAGACAAGCATGTGGGTGGGTGAACCGATAGGCGTGGCGAAACTGCTGCTGACGCTAATCATCAAGGCGATGAGGAAAGGATAAGGTTCGTAGCCCAGTTTCTCGGCTGCCTCATACATAATGGGGAAGAACATGGCTCCTGCCGCCGTATTCGAAATAAACTCTGTGATAAACGTACCTACAAAACAGATGGCTGTCATCACGACGATAGGGTTCGAACCACATATATCGAGAATGCCAAAGGCGAGTTTTTCAGCAATGCCCGTCTTCTGAATGGCAACACCCAGTACCACACTACCTGCAAACACCATCAGTATCTCCCAATTAATGGACTTCATGGCCTGATCTACGTTACAACAACGGAAGAGCAACATGGCCATCGCCGCTATAAAGGCGCATTGCAGTAATGGGATTACGTTGAGTGCCGAGAGCACCACCATTAGAATCATGATTGTCGTGGAGATGAACGTCTTTTTGCCGATATTGGCCACTTGTGCCGAGTCAAAGAAATGTAGTTGCGAAGAGAGGTCATCGGTATTGATGTTCAAGTGCGGAGAACATTCAAACAACAGGGTGTCGCCAGCCTGAAGTACCACTTCGCGTGGCGACTCTTTAATGCGCATGCCACGACGTGCCACTGCCACAAGCGTCATTTTATTGTCTTTTTCAAAAGTACTGTTGCCAATGGAAGTATTGATAAGACTACTACCGAAGTTGACATATGCGGTGCGTAACTGACGGTTTGTCTCAACCTCTTTCATGGTGAACACAAGATGGTCTGCATTTACCAACCCGTGACTCTTCTTCAAGTCGAGGAGTTCATCTATCTGCCCGGCAAACACCAGACGGTCGCCACCTAAGATCGGCTCGTCATCGGAAACGGGAGAGATAACTTCATCATAGTGGATAATCTCAATCAGATTGCCGCCACGCACATTAGAAAGGCCAGCCGTGGCAATGGACTCACCAATAAAAGGACAGTCGGAGGGGACAAGGAACTCTACGGTATAGTCGGATGTAGCCTCGAAAGCCGTCTCAGGAGCCTTGCGATTAGGTAGCAGACGGCGCATGGCAATGATGGAGAGCACACCGATAAACAGACAGAAAAGGCCAGGTATCGTTGTTGCCAGCACATTCATCGCAATACCCGTATGGTCGGTATAGAGTCCGGAGATAATCAGGTTGGGGGGTGTACCTATCAACGTACATACACCACCCATACCGGAAGCGTAACTCAACGGAATCAATAATTTTGAGGGCGAGATGTTTAGTTTCTTCGACCACATCTTTACAATACCGACAAAGAGTGCCACTACTGTTGTATTACTCAAAAACGAACTGAGGGCAGCCACAGGTAGCATCAGACGGATAATGGCCTTGGAATAACTGTTGGGTTGTCCCAATAGGTGTTTTGCAATCCATTGCAGTACTCCCGTATACGTCAGTCCTGCGACTACCACAAAGAGTACACCGGTGATAACCACTGATGTACTACTAAAGCCCGAGAAGGCCTGTTTGGCATCAAGTACACCTGTCACAAAAAGGATGGAGATGGCTCCAAGAAATACCAGATCAGCGCGTAATTTGGTAAACAGCAACACACTGAACATGATAAGTATGGTGGCAATTGTTATCCATGCATAAATATTGAATCCTAGTAGTTCCATCGTTAGAGATTGATTTTTTACAATGCAAAAATACGAAAACTACTCGAATTTATTTGATTGTTTTATTTTTTTTAATATCTTTGCATCCATAATAGATGACTTTCAATTAAAAATAGGTAAATGAGAACACTAGTTAGTCGTATTTTACAGGACGGTCATAGCCTGGACGGTGGTATTCTGAAAGTAGATAGATTTATTAACCACCAGATGGATCCTTACCTGATGAAACAGGTGGCGGTGGAGTTTATGAATCGCTTTGCCGAGGCGAAACCTACGAAGATTCTGACGGTAGAGGCTTCAGGTATTGCGCCGGCGGTGATGCTGGGCTATTTGATGGAGTTGCCTGTGGTCTTTGCCAAAAAGAATAAGCCGTTGACGATGGCTGACTACCTTACAACGACAGTGCACTCGTTTACCAAGCAGAACGATTATACGCTCATCATCAGCCGTGAGTATCTGACCGCAGAGGATCGTGTGCTTTTCATCGACGATTTCCTAGCCTACGGCAATGCCGGTCTGGGCATCATGGATCTCTGCCGACAGGCTGGTGCCGAGATTGTGGGTATGGGGTTTATCATCGAAAAGGAGTTTCAGGACGGTCGCCGTGTGCTTGCCGAAGCCGGTGTGAAGCATATTGAGTCGCT
The DNA here is from genome assembly GCA_017965725.1 of Prevotella sp. Lineage (GTDB taxonomy): Bacteria > Bacteroidota > Bacteroidia > Bacteroidales > Bacteroidaceae > Prevotella. The sequence goes on along the minus strand of JAGCPK010000061.1, from coordinate 7,385 downwards.
GGCCATCATCGAATCGCTGGAGAACAACCAGATAAAACTGAAAGATGTAAAGATTAGAAAGTTGAATATCTACGAGGAGGCCGGCCGTTGTCTGTTGTGTCAGGATGCGCCGTGTACCAAAGCCTGTAAGACTGGCGACCCCGCACGTGCCATCCGTGCCATCCGCTTTGACAACCACAAGCCCGCCTTGCGCTGGGTGAAGGACTGTACCGATGCAGACCTGGAGCGGGCAGAACAGGCTTGTATCCACTATAACTGGCCTATCCGCATCAAAGATATTTTGCGTAGTATCCATCAAGACGATGTCGATGATAGCCATTATCCTTCACTCGACATCACGTTCTGTGGCATTCCCTGCGAGAATCCGTTCTTCCTGGCTTCATCGGCTGTCTGTACCAACTACGAGATGGTGGCGCGCGCCTTCGATGCTGGCTGGGCAGGCGTCTTCTATAAGACCATCTGTTTGCAAGAGATTAACGAGGTATCGCCTCGTTTCGACGCGATGCACAACAATGCCACCCGCGGCGATTTCTACGGCTTCCGTAACATGGAACAGTTGAGTGAGAACCCTGTGGAGATGGATTTTGACATCCTGCGCCGACTGAAGCAGGACTACCCCACGAAAGTGGTCATCGCTTCCATCATGGGACAGACTGAAATGGAGTGGATTCAATTGGCCAAGATGGCCGAAGAGGCTGGCTGTGATGCTGTCGAACTGAATTTCTCGTGTCCTCAGATGAAACACGAGGGCATGGGTAGCGACGTGGGTCAGAGTCCTGAACTGGTGAAGACCTATACTGCCTGTGTGAAAAGAAGTGTGAAGATACCTGTCATTCCGAAGATGACGCCCAATATCACCCATATTGCCGAGCCTGCTGTGGCCTGCGTCGAGGCTGGTGCCGATGCGATATCAGCCATTAACACCATCAAGTCGGTGACGATGCGTACTGATGCTGAGGTGTCTGGACAACGTACCATCTCCGGCTATTCAGGTCGCGCTGTTCGCCCTATTGCCTTGCGCCATATCTTAGAGTTGGCACAGATGCCTCAAAAGGTGGAGTTGAGTGGTATTGGTGGCATCGAGACGTGGCGTGATGCATTGGAGTTTATCCAGTTGGGCTGCAGCAATGTGCAGGTGTGTACAGCTGTTATGCAGTATGGCTATCGCATCATCGACGACCTCATCTTGGGTCTTCAGCGTTATCTTGCAAAGTGCGGTCTGTCGTCCCTACAGGATCTTGTAGGTGAGCAACTGCCAAAATTCCTGAAGCCTGATTATCTGGATCGTGACACCATCATTTACCCGAAGTTCGACAAGGACCTCTGTATAGGTTGTGGCCGTTGTGAGGTGTCGTGCAGTGACGGAGGTCATCAGGCCATCATTTTCGACCACACCACCCGTCAGCCCCATCTGGTGGGCACCAAGTGTGTTGGATGTCACCTCTGCCGTCTTGTTTGTCCTGCAGGCGCTATCGGAGTAACCAAGCGTGTTGTTAAAAACAAGAAAAAAGAGTAATCAATACCTCAAACATTATGACGTAGATTTAACTTAATGAATATATAAAGATGAAAAAACTATTCCAAGTATTGTTGGCGGCACTGCTGCTTATGCCTGCCGTGAGTATGATGGCAGATGATTACGAGACACTCCAGACGGAGAAGATTCAGAACCCGATGTTGTGGGCTGACGTGCCTGATCCTGATGTGATTCGTGTAGGCGACACTTTCTATCTCGTCTCCACGACAATGCACCTGATGCCAGGTGCTCCTGTGATGGCCTCGAAGGATCTGAAGAACTGGGAGACGGTAGGATATATCTTCGACAAGTTGACCGACTCGCCGAAATATGATCTGTTGGAGGGTACGGCCTATGGTCGTGGACAGTGGGCCACCTCGTTGAAGTATCACAATGGCAAGTTCTATGCGCTTCTGGCTCCCAATGAGCAGGGTGCGATGGGCGATACCTATATTTTCACTGCCGACAAGGCCGAGGGTCCGTGGAAAATCCTGTCGCGTATGCGCCACTTCCACGACTGTTCGCTGTTCTTCGATGATGACGGTCGTGTGTATGTCATCTATGGTACGGGTGAACTGATGGAACTGAAACCAGACCTCTCCGATGTAATTGAGGGAACCTATATGCACATCTTCCAGCGTGAGGAAGACGAGAAAGGTTTGTTGGAGGGTAGTCGTGTGATTAAGCACAATGGCAAATACTACCTGCTGATGATCTCGCATGTCTATGCCCCAGGCAAGCATCGCCGTGAGGTGTGCTATCGTGCAGACGATATCCACGGACCTTGGGAGAAACAGGTGATTCTCGAGAGCGAGTTCAGCACCTTCTCCTACGAGGCCCAAGGAACAATTGTCGATTCACCTGATGGCGACTGGTACGGTATCATCTTCCAGGACCGTGGTGGCGTGGGCCGTGTACTCACCGTGATGCCTTGTCGCTGGATCAACGGATGGCCGATGTTGGGCGACGAGAATGGCAAAGTGCCTGACGTGGTACGTCCTGTGGTGAGTGGACAGCCTGCAACGGCCATTGTGAAGGCTGATGATTTCGCAGATCCGAAGTTGGGACTGCACTGGCAGTGGAACCACAACCCCATTGACAATGCTTGGAGTCTGACGGAACGTCCAGGATTCCTCCGTCTGAAGACCAACCGTGTGGTGGAGAACCTCTATCTCGCCCCCAACACGCTGACACAGCGTATGGAGGGCCCGACGTGCAGCGGCAGTATCTGTCTGGACTATTCAAAGATGAAAGATGGCGACTGCGCTGGCTTGGCAGCCTTTAATAGTGACACGGGTGCGTTGACCCTCAAGAAGAAGGGCAAGACAGTGTCTCTGGAGATGGGAGAACTGTCAGTACAGTTGTCCGACCGCGAGAAGGCTGTCACCAAGTATGACGAGAAAATGATTGAGGGCGTTTCACTGACACAAGTATCGCCCAAATCTACCAAAGTATGGTTGCGCATCGATGCTGATTTCCGTCCAGCCCAGCGTGGTGGAAAGGATGCTGCCAACTTCTACTATAGCCTCGACGGTGAGCACTGGACACAGATAGGTACAAAGGACTACCGTCTGAGTTTCGACTGGCGTCGTTTCTTCATGGGCTCAAAGTTTGGTATCTTCTGTTACGCCACGAAGAAGGCTGGAGGGTATGTGGATATCGATGAGTTCTGTTATGATGTGAGCAAGAAGTAGTTTGTAGTATGTAATCTTCAAAAACTAAAGATATGAAAAAGTATTGTCTGATAGGTTTATTATTTTTCACTTATCATTTATCACTTATCACTTCAACGGCGCAGTCCGTTTTGAGTCCTGACGGAAAGGTCAGTGTGTCATTGGAACTGGCGGAGGGCAAACCGTCATACAGTGTCAGTTATCAAGGACAGGTGTTGTTGAACCCTTCCGCCCTCGGTGTGGTGACGAATATCGGTGACTATACACAGGGACTGGCATTAAAGGGCATTGAACAGAACAAGATCAGCGAGACCTACAGTCTGCGTAACATCAAGCAGAGTCATGTCGATTACGAGGCTACAGAGGCTGTGGCCACCTATACGCAGGGCGGTCAGCCCGTGATGGATATCATCTTCCGCGTCAGCAACCGCGATGTGGCTTTCCGTTACAAACTCTATCCCAAGCGCGACACCCGTGTCTGTGTCATCGAGCGTGAGGCCAGTGGTTTCGCGCTGCCAGACGGCACCACCACCTTCCTCTGCCCGCAGTCGAAGCCGATGGGTGGCTTCGCACGTACCTCTCCCAGTTATGAGACATCCTATACTCTCGACGACCCTGTTGGCAAGAACGGCTGGGGCGAGGGTTATACCTTCCCTTGTCTCTTCAAGGTTGGTGAGCAAGGCTGGGTGCTGATCAGTGAGACGGGTACCGATGGCAGTTATGTGGGTTGTCGTCTGCTCAACGAACAGGGTGGCACCTATCGTATTGGCTTTCCTCAACAGGGTGAGTTGAATGGCGTCGGCTCTGTCACGCCAGCCATCACACTGCCAGGTGAGACCCCTTGGCGTACCATTACCGTAGGACCGTTGGCGAATATCGTCGAGACGACCGTTCCCTTCGACCTCGTGGAGCAGAAGTACAAGGCCTCGCAGGAGTATATCTATGGCAAGGGCTCTTGGAGTTGGATCATCGGTATGGATGGTAGTTGTAATTTCGACGAGCAAAAACGTTATATCGACTTCTCCGCAGCGATGGGTTATCAGAGTGTGCTCATCGACGCGTTCTGGGACAAGCAGATCGGTTACGAGAAGATAGCAGAACTGGCCCGCTATGGTAAGACAAAGGGTGTGGGCCTCTTCCTCTGGTACAACTCCAACGGTGTGTGGAACGATGCACCTCAGACGCCTATCGGCAAGATGAACAACGGTCGTATCCGTCGTGAGGAGATGAAGTGGATGCACGACAATGGCATCCGTGGTATCAAGGTCGATTTCTTCGGAGGAGACAAACAGCCGACGATGCAACTCTATGAGGATATCCTCGCTGACGCTAACGACTTCGGCCTGCTCTGTATCTTCCACGGATGTACACTGCCTCGCGGCTGGGAGAAGATGTACCCCAACTATGCCGCCTCGGAGGCTGTGCTCGCCTCGGAGAATCTGCACTTCGGACAGGGTGCCTGTGATGCTGAAGCCCGTAATGGCTGTATCCATCCGTTTATCCGCAACACCGTCGGTTCGATGGATTTCGGCGGTTCTACGCTCAACAAGCGTTATAATGCCGACAATCAGCATGGTACCGTGCGTAAGACCTCTGATGTCTATGCCCTTGCTACGGCAGTCCTCTTCCAGAGTGCCGTACAGCACTTTGCGATGGCGCCCAACAACCTGACGGATGCGCCTGCCTGGGCCATCGACTTTATGAAAAAGGTGCCTACGACATGGGATGAGGTGAAGTTCATCGACGGTTATCCTGGCAAGTACGTCATCATCGCCCGTCGTTGTGGTAATAAATGGTACGTGGCAGGTATCAATGCTGAGAACGAGCCCTTGAAGAAGACGATCACACTCCCGATGTTCGTCAAGGACACCATGCTCTCCGTCTATAATGACGACGCACAACTCAACGGCAGTGTGAATCAGGTGAAACAAAACAAGAAACAGACCGTCGCCATTACCATTCCGTGCAATGGTGGTGTAGTGCTGGTCAATGAATAATGTTAGGAAATGAAAAGGTATCTATGGTTGATCGGAGCATTGCTGGCTAGTATGTCAGGCTTCGCACAGGAGTTGAAGATTGAGTTTGTGACGCCCACGATCGTACATGTCGTGAAGGGGCAGTCTATCAAGAGCCTCGTCGTGACAGCCAAGCCCGAACAAGTGGCTGTGACAAAACAGGGCAACACCTACAAGAGCAGCGAACTGACGGTCAGACAAGACCCGAAGACCGGATGCCTGACATTCCTGACAGCGAAGGGCAAGGTGCTGTTGCGTGAAAAAGATTACGACATCAACAAAGTCCAGCAGGTGTTCACTCTCGATAAGGATGAGGCCATCTACGGCTTGGGTACTATCCAGAACGGCAAGATGAACCGTCGTGGCGAGCATAAGCGTATGGAGCAGTCGAACCTAGAGGACTTCCAGAACGTCCTCCAGAGCATCAAGGGCTGGGGTATTTACTGGGAGAACTATTCACCGACGCAGTTCGATGATGATGCCAACGGCATGTCGTTCACCTCTGAGGTGGGCAGCGGTATCGACTACTATTTCATGTATGGCGGCTCTGCTGACGGTGTCATTGCCCAGATGCGCCAGTTGACGGGTGACGTGCCGATGTTCCCCCTGTGGACCTACGGCTACTGGCAGTCGAAGGAGCGATACAAGACGGCTCGTGAGACGGAGGGTATCGTCGATAAGTACCGTGAGTTGCAGGTGCCCCTCGACGGCATCATCCAGGACTGGCAGTACTGGGGTTCAAACTATCTGTGGAATGCCATGGATTTCCTCTCTGAGGACTTTGCCAATGGTAAGCAGATGATTGACAACGTTCACAAGAAGCATGCCCATTTCATGATTTCCATTTGGGCGAGTTTCGGGCCACAGACACAGCAGTTCCGCGAACTCGATGCCAAAGGTCTGCTGATGCCTTTCGAAACGTGGCCGCAGAGCGGTATCTCGCATGTCTGGCCACCGATGCGCGACTATCCCTCTGGCGTGAAAGTCTATGATGCTTTCCATCCTGAGGCCCGCGACATCTATTGGAAGTACCTGAGGAAACTCTATGACTACGGCACGGATGCTTGGTGGATGGACTCTACCGACCCTGATTTCTTCAATCCGCGTGAGAGCGACTACGAGCACAAGGTCTATGGTGGCACATGGCGCTCACAGCGCAATGCCTTCCCCCTCGAAACGGTGCGTGGCATCTATCAGTCGCAGCGCAGGGATTATCCGAACTCGCCCAAGCGTGTCTTCATCATGACGCGAAGCAGTTATGCCGGTCAGCAGCACTACGGCTCGAACATGTGGAGCGGTGATGTGAACTCCTCATGGGATATGCTGAGGAAACAGGTTCCCGCAGGACTCAGTTTCACGCTCACAGGCAATCCTAACTTCAATACCGACATCGGCGGTTTCTTCTGCAGTTCCTATAATACCCGTGGCGCTGGCTCAGCCCCCAAGAACCCGCAGTTCCAGGAACTCTACGTGCGTTGGATGCAGTACGGCCTGTTCTGTCCAGTCTTCCGCAGTCATGGTGCCGACGCGCCCCGTGAGATCTGGCAGTTCGGTCAGAAAGGCGAGCCTGTCTATGACGCCATCGAGAAGACCATCCGCCTGCGCTACCGTCTGATACCGTATCTTTACAGCATGGCTTGGCAGGTGACGAGTAACAACGATAGTTACATGCGTCCGTTGTTTGCCGACTTCGCCAGCGATAAGCGTGTGTGGGACATGACCGATGAGTTTATGTTCGGTCGTAGTATCCTCGCTGCTCCCATCGTCGATCCCCAATATACGGAGGAGAAGGTTGTCCGTACTGACGCCATGACGGGCTGGGACAGAAGGAGAGAGACAGGAGACAGGCGTCAGGAGTCGGTAGTGGATTGGACGGCCTCGAAGACGGCTGCGAAGTATCTGCCGAAAGGTGCCGACTGGTACGACTTCTGGTCGAACAAGCGACTGAAGGGTGGACAGAACATTACCCTCGAGACCTCTTTGGACCGTGTACCGATGTTCGTCCGTGCGGGCAGCATCCTGCCCCTCGGCCCTGAGATGCAGTACGTGGGTGAGAAGTCGTGGGACAACCTCGAGATTCGCGTCTATCCAGGTGCCGACGGTCAGTTTACGCTCTATGAGGATGAGGGCGACAGTTACAACTACGAGAAGGGTGTCTATTCCACCATTCAGTTCTCTTGG
>JAGCPK010000004.1 GCA_017965725.1 Prevotella sp. | reverse complement strand
CTAAGCATAAACGCCATTGAACTTCGTTCGATGACGTTCACGCTCTGCAAAGCCCGAATCATTTATTCGGCTTTGCTCTCGCTAAAACACGCCATTGAGTATTTGCTCGAGAAGGCGCTTGGGAGTGGAGGAAAGTCTGAAGACCAGCCTTTTTCGGTTAAAATGCCGCTGTACCACGATGTATGGTGTCGGCTGGCGCAATTAGTTTTTGGTGGAAAAATGTCAGGGTGGATTGTTGTGTATTGTAGTCTCTCTCTTGTCATAGAGCAACTGTGCGCATACGTGTATTATTATATAAGTTTTACGGGGCAGCCTGTCGTGAGACAACGTTTCCCCTTTTTATCGAGTATTCAGAAAAGAAGATATATGAAACATGAATCAATCGTCATCGTGTACGACAGCTGTCAGGCTATTGCTGAGGAGATAGTTGACAAGTTGGGTGCTGAGACCGTCAGCGTCCAAAGTATGAACATCAGGCAGATTGAGAACTCTAAGAGTCTTGTCCTTGCCGTTGAGTTTCAGGCCGATGGGCAGCTGACGTCCCATTGGATGTACGCCTATCTAACCCTTCGTGGAGCCAATCTCAAGGGGAAAAACATCGCCGTCTTCAGTGCTTTGGGAAACAAGCATGACGACTATCGTGTAATACTGGATTTTTGTGACGGACTCAAAGAAAACGGGGCACACATTGTTGGCGAATTGTCCTACGTGGGCTCTCCACAATGGAATACAGACAACTGGGTGTGCATCGTGTCCCCTAATTTGTAACCTTCAAGACACAGTCATTATGATATACATTATTATCGTAGCCGTTGAGTTCCTATTGGCCTTCATCGGCGTGGGCTTGCTCATCAGGCACTACAACCACAAGGCGTAGTTTCCCCCATTAACGGTTCTCGCTGCTCCGTCCCCTGAACGTATAGCCAATCCCTTCTACCGCCTTGCGAATGGCTTCTTCCGTTGCGGGGCCTTTGATAGTGAGGGTGTTGGCAGATGCGCTGGCCTTGGCTTTCTCTACGCCTGGCACATCCTCGACGGCACGGACTACGGCAGCCTCGCAATGGCTACAATGCATATCCTCGACCCTGTAAACTGTAACGTCAGGGTCTAACGGTTTCTTAGTGGTAAACATGCTAAACAGTTTCATCATAAGAGCAAATACTATTAATAGGGTTAATACTGTGGCACAAACGAGTTTAAACGGGCTGGGCAGAGCAGATGCACTCATGCAGCACGCGCCATGATTGGCGATGGAGAAATCCAGACCCATGGCATTCAGGAGCAGACCGAAGAGGACGGCGAAGCCTACAATAGTCATCAGATAGATTGAGGTGAAACGGCGCCCCATGGACTTGTGAACCACAAGGATTGAGGCCAGATTGACCGCAGACCCAGCCATCAGCATCACTAGTGCCGCTCCTGGAGAGAGCCCCTTCATCATCAGGGCTGCAGCCACGGGGATGCTACCTGTAGAACAGATGTACATTGGTACGGCAATGATCAGGATGACTAGCATCTGCAACAGCGGTTGATTGCCGAAGGAGAGGAAGAACTCGTCGGGTATCATGACCTGAATCAATGCCGCCACGACAAGTCCGATAAGTAGTCGCAGACCAATGTCTCGAATCATGTCATAGTAGGCATACTTCACGACCCGCCACAACCTGTTACCACGTTCCACCGTGCATGAGGCATCGGATTCTTCCGTCAAATCATCCTCACGAACCAACCTGTTTACCAGCAATCCGCCGCAGACACCTGTAATGAGTGCCGCCACGGGTCGGATAATGGCAAAGCCCAGTCCCATCAGCGAGAAAGTGGCTAGGATGGAGTCGATGCCTGTCTGCGGTGTGGCAATGAGAAACGAGGCGATGGCTCCCTTCGATGCCTTCTCGTTCTTCAGACCAATGGCCGTGGGAATCACACCGCAAGAACACAGTGGCAGGGGAACGCCCAGCAGCGCTGCCCATAGCACCGACAGCCTGTTTTTGCGCGACAGATAGTTGGCATAGAACTTCTGCGGCACAAACACATGTAGCACCCCTGCAATCAGGAATCCCAAAAGCAAATAGGGAGCCATCTCGCAAACCACGTTCAAAAGCGATGTGAAGAAACTCTGTAGATCCATAACCATGCTGCAAAGGTACGACTTTTTTTTGAAAGGAAAGGAGACGATGTTCAAAATCATAACTTTTGAGTATTGTACACTTCGTTTTTTCGCTGTACCTTTGCCTGGTGTAGTTCTATTTGCTTATGAATGTCCCGTCTGGATGCTCATCCTGCCATCGTTGTTCCGCCTCAGAACCGGGTTTTGTCATGTAGTAAAGACAACAGTCATCACCAGAAGCAAGGGTCTTGTTTCGATGAAGAATGGCTCCCATGGCCTCGAATGTGATATAATCCGTTTTACACATGGCCGGAAGAATGTCCAAATGACCACGTTTCCTTGCCAGTTCGCACAGTCCGCAACGGGTGTAGGACAAGGTGAACTCCCCATCAACCTTTCCAAGTTGATAATGAGCCTGCCAGTTGTAGGGAGAGTCGATGCGGTTCTCCCGTTCGGAACGTTTCATCATGCATTCCTGGAATTTCCTTGTGAACGGCTTCGTCATTCGTGCCATTCTGAGCATCATGGGCATGGCGATGGATGCACGGCACATCTTCTCGTAGAGAGGAAGCGACATCTGGCTGCCGTATCTCTCTTTGGCTGTCTCATAAATGGCAAACCACACCATTCCACCAACGAGGTTCTTCTTCAGGCTGTTTTCACGGTAACTGCCTATGGAGGGAGTGGAAGTCAGAATATCGCGGAACCTTTCCTTGGCTGCTTTACGGAGCTGGTGAAAATCCCATTCAGGATATTCCACCCGTAAAACTTTGTAGCATGTGCCTTGCATAAAATGCCACATCAGCCTGTCAGTCAAAGTATATTTCATTTTTTGTTATGGTTTTACACCAAGAATCGTGGCATACATCGGCTTCTTCCGATGGATTTCCGTCTGCGCGAACCCGGCATCGTCGAGCAGAGCCTTCAGCTGTTCTGGTGTGTAGGCTGTCATTCCCTCCACGAAGTTCGTCCACTTGGAATCGGCATCGACTACTTCGACCATGATGGCAAAACGTCCACCAGGCTTCAGCACCCTGTGAATGCCCTTCACACAGCCCGGCAGATTCGGCCAGAAATAGACCGTCTCGATGGCCGTCACAAGGTCGAACATCCCATCTTCGTAAGGCAGTTCAGCAGCAGAACCTTTCTTGACGAACACCTGTTTATCGAGTACGTCGGCATTGTTTTCACGAGCCTTTGCCACACTCTCGTCTGAGATGTCAATTCCATAGACTTTAGCACCTTGGCTCCTCTTGAGCAGCCGTTGTAGTGTTTTGCCGCCGCCGCAACCGACGTCGAGCATCGTCCAGCCATCCTGAAATTCGATGAGTCCCAGCCCCCAGTTCGTCAGCGGAGCATGCGTTAGGTTCATAAACTTCAGCATAGCGCGTCCCATCCGTCCCTTCGGGTGGGCGCAATTGTTGAAAAACTTCTTTAAAAGTCCCATAGTTCTTATTTTTTTCCTGATTTGATAATTTTTACAGCGAACTGGATGCCAACAAAACCTGCGATGGCAGTCGTGAGGGCAACGTCGCGAAAACAGTCACGACATACAGGACAGCAAAGCCCAGAATCTTGAAATAGTTGATTTTGTTCATAACAATACTCTTCAAAATGGGGTGCTTGCCTCACGGCTGGCACCCCTAACTAAACTAAACAAATACTCTTTATGAATTTTCATTGTACCTGAAATGTCTATTGAGCGTGCTGGCATTTTTTACACTTCCCTTTACGCTCGCAGTATCGCTCGCACTGCGCACAGATGTCGTAGCCGAGCATGGCTCCGAGGATGAAGTCCTCTTCGGGCGATAGCTCATTGAGCGGACGGGTAACGAACAGACGAATGGCATCGAGACATTCGCGGCGACCGAAATAGACGTTCACGTTCTCTTTGCCAGCGGGCTGCACCACGTAGTCTATCGACTGGCGGCACAGTCGATGGCAGGCCTGCTGCTCGAAACGGCGGTTGCATGTGAAGAGTATCATCCTTCGCACACCTTTCTTATATTCATAGATATGGTTCGCAAGCACCTTGGCCTCCGGCCCAACTGCTTCACGCTCGGAAGAGTCGATGCGAGCATCGCTCTTCTCTCGCTTACTCAGCACTTTCATTTCTGATGGAACCACCATCTGGCCCGTCTGGATCTCCGTCATTTGCTGCATACAACTGAACGATTTAGAGGTTTGGTGAAATCTCGGCAATCCACGCATCAATACGTGTGTCCGTCTTGTCATCCTCGTTCACGTCGTCGAGGGGCAGACCGATGAACTTACCATCAATAACGGCCTCAGAGTCATCGAATGTATAGCCGTCAGTATTTACGGCTCCCACGAAACGGGCACCACTGGCCTTAATGCCGTTATACAACTCACCGATGCCACCTACGAAGGTGTCACTATAGCTTTCACAGTCGCCACAGCCGAAGAGGGCGATGGTCTTGCCTGAAAGGTCAGCTCCCTGCAGCACCTTCAGACCGTCGTACCAGTCATCCTGCAACTCACCAGCACCCCAAGTTGAGGTGCCGAGGATCAGGTTCTGGTTGGCATTCACCACATCGGCTGTGAGATCCTGCACGTTGATGGCCTCACAGCCCAACTTCTGGGCTATCTTCTCTGCGATAGCCTCGCACGTTCCTGTCGAGGAACCGTAAACTACAATTGTCGCGTTGGATTTCATCCGACAATTTTCACGCTCGGCATACTGGAAGCGAGCTTCCGTCTGCTCTTGCTTACTCAAATTGTTCATTTCTATTTTATCTAAAATGGCTAAAAATTCTGGGTGCCAAAGTCAGTGCAAACCGAGTGCAGAGAGCTTGCTCTGTGCCGAGGTGCCGCCTGACTTCGCAGTGTGATCAAAATCACGCTGCAAAGGTACGACGAAAATCCCGACGGCGCAATACTCAAAACTGAGGTTTTTGCCATCGGGATATGCTGTGTTTCTAATGAAACGCGATTAGCAAGAAGTAGGTATTTTTACGAACAATTGTCTATTTTTCGTACTAGTTGCTTGTTATTTCAAAGAAAAAACGTATCTTTCCATCCATGATAAAAAGAGATATTTATTTAGGAATGATATGCATGATACTGCTATTATTTAGTTCATGCAATCAGAGAGGCAAGGCGGTATCAAGTGACACTGCAAGTATGGACAGTCTTCTATGTCCCGAAGGGGAACGAAGAACCCTTCAAAAATACCCCTGAGTCAACGACTTACGGGAGTTTTTAATTATAGAAGGTCTAAATATTTCTTTGGATTTTACGTTTTTTGCCAAATTATTTGTTTGGTTTATTTCTTTTTTGTATTTTTGCAGCATTCTGTTGCTCTATGGATTTCATAAACTATCTAAAAGATAGCCCAGCAAGCGAGGCTTCTGCGTAAAGCTGATTATATAAAAAACTAGATATGAAACAAGAAAAATCAAACCCCACCTCGGGATACCTCAAACTGGACGAATGGACAAAGATATGGCGCGAGACGCTCCCCAAGTATTTTGGCTACCCCTTTACCGACACGCCTTGGGAGGTGTCGTCACAAGTGTTCGAACGTGAGGTCATCGAGTTCTTCGCACCTCTCTACGATTTCGATGACGACAAACGATGGGGTCTTATTACTCATAGCGGCTCTGACGGCAACAACCACGGAGGAGGCCATCGATGCCTTCGTAGCCGAACTATGAACTTATAAAAAAAATGCAATATGAGCGGAAATGCGCTAAAAGTCATTGCCATCATCGCCATGACGATTGACCATCTGGCATGGGTGGGCATCGAGACCTACGAGCAGGCGGAAACGCCAGCGCAGATTTTCCTGCATTGCGTTGGACGGCTGACCGCTCCGATCATGATCTTTTTTGTGGCCGAGGGTTATCATCACACGCACGACTTCCGCCGCTACCTATACCGTCTGCTCATGCTGGCCGTGGTGAGCCACTTCGCCTTCTGTTACTTCAACATGTCGGGTTTCAATCCGTTGAACAACCTGCTCTTCAATGCCACAAGCATCGCCTGGCCGCTCCTGTGGGGCCTGATACTGCTCAAGGTGTGGGACATGGAGCGGCTGGCTCGTTGGCAAAAAGTGGCTGTCACCTTGGTGGCTTGCCTACTCACCTGCACGTCCGACTGGAGTTGTGCTGCCCCACTGTCCATACTCATGATTGGGCGCAGTCGGGGTGATTTCTACAAGCAGATGCTTTGGATGATGCTGATTATCTCGCTCTACGCCGTTGCCTTTTTCATCTTCCACAGCCCGACTTATGGCATGGTTCACTTAGCCTGCTGGCTGGCAGTACCACTGCTGGCGATGTACAACGGTCAGCGAGGCCGCTGTCGCTGGCTCGGCAAGTTCTTCTACTATTACTATCCGGCCCATATGGCACTCATCGGCCTGCTGGCCCGAATGCTATCATAAAACAACGATAATGAATAGGAATCGACTGACGATGAAACGTTCAAGATTATGGATGCTTGCCGCCATCCTGATAATCTGCGGCATGACGATGGTGTCCTGCTTTTCAGACACGAAGAAAAGTGCGGCAGTCAGCGCGACTGACGATGCCAGCCAGTTTGTAACGATTACCGATGTGGTGCCCGATGTGATTCTGGAAATCCGCTACTTCGGCACATACAATTTCGTGGGTACGCGCATCGATGGCTATGAGGAGCCGACGGCGTTACTCACTCGTCAGGCTGCAGACAGTCTCAAAGCCGTGAGCGACGATGTGAAGAAACAAGGGTATAGACTGAAGATCTACGACGCCTACCGTCCGCAGAAGGGTGTTGACCATTTCGTACGCTGGGCCGAGGACATCACCGACACGCTGATGAAGGTCTATTTCTATCCTGACCTTGACAAAAGCGTGCTCTTTCCTCAGGACTACATCTGCCTGAAGAGCGGCCATACGCGCGGATCCACCCTCGACTTGACGCTTTTCGACATGGCGACGGAGAAAGAGGTGGACATGGGCGGCACCTTCGACTGGTTTGGCCCTGAGAGCCATCCCGACTTCTGCGGCAATCCTGAGACGGGCGAGTACACGGGCGACAATTCAAAGAGCCCTGCCAATCCGAAACGCAGCATTACCCCCGAGCAGTTCCAGAACCGTATGATTCTGCGTCAGGCGATGCTGCGTCACGGCTTTAAGCCCTTCGATACGGAGTGGTGGCACTTCACGCTGAAGGACGAGCCTTTCCCAGAAACCTATTTCACCTTCCCCGTCAAGCAATTGGGTAAATGAGATTATTTCAGAACGATTTGTTACCTACGCAGCAAACGGGAAAAGGTGGCTGACTATCTGTAGCGCCCCTCGTCGCCTGGCTTGCGGATGCGACGGCGGTGCTTTACAGGCGCCTCGCCGTACTCACGTTTCGTTGTCAGGTAAAGGTTATTGAGTGAGCCGAGACCTGAGCGGTGAGCCACCTCTGCAGGCGTGAGCGTCGTATAGCGCAGCAGTTCGTTCATCACCTGCAACTGGTAGCGCTGACGGAAGTCAATGCCACGCATGCCTGTAAGCACGAACACCAGCGAGTCGATTTCAATAGGACGAAGTCCCCGTTCCTTACAGAAGGCCGACACGTCGAAATGGCCTGCAGCCAAGGAACTGACGTACTCGTCCATCACCCGGATACCTGTCGAACGAACCTCTGGCAGGTTTCGTGCCACATATTTCACTTTTGTTTGTGGCTCCTTCGAGCCGCCGCCTACCACCTCATAGCAACGCTCTTCGCGCAGTGGCGAGGAGTATAGTTCGTCGAACGTGAATTGTGGCTCAATCTTCAGCACGCGAGTCTTATGCGTTTTCGTTTTCCCCTGCCGGGAGGGACCATGCCTATACTTCCAGGCATTGCCCGTCTGATTATTTCCACTCATATTCTTTGTTTTTTATATGTTTTAAAATTCCTGTTGCAAAGGTAGCAAAAATAACATAATCAGCCAAATATTTTCTTAAAAACTTTACCACAAAAATAATCCCTAAATTTTTTGGGATTATATTTTCTCTTTGAAAAATAATCCGAGAAATTTAATACTTTATTTTTTTATACTCTAAAAATAATCCATAAAATTTTTAGGATTATATTTTGCTTTTAAAAAATAATCCATCGATTTTTAGGGATTATATTTCATTTAAAAAAAATATTCCACAAGATTTTTGGGATTATATTTCGTCTTCAAAAAATAATCCCCTATAATTCAGGGATTATATTCTGCTTTTTGGGAGGCTTCGACGGATTGCCATTATTCACTGTCTTCCTCCGCTTCTTGCCCTTTTTTTGTTTTATTGTGGTATATTTTTTGAATATATTGTTTGGCTGTTTGAATATTATTCGCTAATTTTGCATCCGTATGAAGATTTTTGCCATTGGCATGAACTATGCCGCACATAATCAGGAACTGCATGGGACGTTGAAGAGGCCTGATGAGCCAGTCATATTCACTAAGGCTGACTCTGCGATTTTAAATCAGGGAAAGCCCTTTTTTATCCCCAACCATCTCGGACGTATCGATTACGAGGCAGAGGTGGTTGTGCGCATCTGTCGTTTAGGGAAAAATCTTCCCGTTCGTTTTGCACACCGTTACTATGATGCTGTGACGGTGGGCATTGATTTTACGGCTCGTGACTTACAACGGAAAGCGAGTGAGGCAGGTCAGCCTTGGACCATCTGCAAAGGTTTCGACGGCTCGGCAGTTATTGGAGAGTGGGTGGCAAAGGAGAAGTTTCTGGACATCCAGCGTATCCATTTCCATCTGGACATCAACGGAAAGACCGTTCAGGATGGCTGTACATCAAATATGTTATATAAGGTAGATGAGATCATTGCTTACATCTCGCAATTCTTTACTTTGAAGACAGGTGACCTGCTTTATACGGGTACTCCTGCCGGGGTAGGTCCCGTCCATATCGACGACCATCTGGAAGGATGGCTTGAAGAACGCAAGGTGTTGGAATTCAATTGTAAGTAGGCTGTCACAATAAAATAGTCAAATATCCGTTATTATAGGTGAGGTGAAAACTAATTTTAGGCTAATAGTAGGCTTGACTCTTCTGCTGCTCTGCTTGCAGGGCAAGGCTCAAGGGTTTATCAACTTGACCGCTCAAGAGGTCAGGATTGATTCTGTCTTGCCAGCCTTTACTTACCAAAAACCATTAGGTCCTCACTATGCTGACTCTACCTATACAGTCAGTATAGAATATCCTGAATTCATCGACATGAGTGAGGCAGACATCAAGCGTTATCTTCAATTGACGGATGAGGCTTTGCCAGAACTGCCTGAGATCATGCAACATGTCGGCGTGTCGCGCAAACAGGGAATGCTGGATGTGTCGTTTGTGCCTTTGGTCTATCGCGACAAGAAATACCAGAAACTCGTGTCGTTCAAGTTGAATGTGAAGACGGAAGCGAAGGCACGTGCCAGGACAAGGACTGAGGAGAAGGACAGCGTGGAAACGACAGACAGTGTGAATACGGAAGTCGGACGGTATGCCAAGCACTCTGTGTTGCAGTCAGGCATCTGGACGAAGATACGAATCCCTGAGAGCGGCATCTACCAGTTGACAAGTGCGTTTGTTCGTAGTTGTGGCATCTCTGACATCTCGAAAGTGAAGGTTTATGGCTATGGCGGTGGCTTGCAGCCAGAGAGTCTGACAGGCGATTATCTGACAGCTACTGACGACCTGAAGGAAGTGCCTACGTGTATGGTGGACGGGCGCAAACTCTTCTATGGTGTAGGTCCTGTCACGTGGGAGTCGGATTCTGCCACTACCCGTATCCGCAACAACTATTCCGACTATGGCTATTATTTCCTGACAGAGAATGAAGGAGAACCGCTGACCCTCAGCGAGGAGGCGTTTAAGGCTGCTTTTTATCCAATGGCTGATGACTACCATTCTCTTTATGAGGTGGATGACTTCGCCTGGTATCATGGAGGAAGAAAACTCTTTGACAAGACTCTCTATACTATCGGAAATCCCCTGACCTACACCTTAGAATCAGCCAGTGCCACTGGCACCCTCTCGGTAGTCCTCAGTTATGATGGTTATTTTGAGGCAGCGGTGACGGTCAATGATCTGCCAACAGATACGATTGTGGTCAGCAAAGCCACTGTTTCTGCTTCTAAAAACTCGGATGATGTGATAGACTTCATAGATGATTACACCAAGGCAGCCGATCATGTATGGACTTTCAGGTACGAGGGACTCCAGACAGGCAAGAACACCATCAAGATTACCCAGATATCTGGTGCGAATGTACGCTTGGATTATCTGGCACTGACCAGTCAAGAGCCAAAGGCTCTGGCAGACCTTGCGACTGCTGCATTCCCGACACCTCAATACGTTTATCATATCACCAACCAGGATCATCATGCAGATACGCCAGTGGATATGGTCATCATCATCCCCACTACCCAGAAATGGCTCTCAGAGGCAGAGCGTATCAAGACGCTCCATGAGACGAAGGATGGCCTGCGTGTCCGCATCGTACCTGCCGATGAACTCTACAATGAGTTCTCCAGCGGCACGCCTGATGCCAATGCCTACCGTCGCTATCTGAAAATGTTCTATGACAAGGCTGAGACGGAATCTGATATGCCGCGTTATTTGTTGCTGTTTGGCGATGGTGCCTGGGATAATCGTATGCTGATCTCTGACTGGAGGAACAACAGCCCTGACGACTTCCTGCTCTGTTATGAGAGCGAGGACTCATTCAGTGAGGTTACTTGTTATGTCAGCGACGATTATTTCTGTCTGCTCGACGACGAAGAGACGATACAGCAGTCGAAGGGTGGCAGAAGCCTTACTTACCTCGGCAAGCCGGATGTGGCTGTAGGACGTTTCCCGGCAAGAACGGCAGAAGAGGCCAAGACACTTGTTGACAAGACAGTCGGCTATGCCAACAACGAATATGCGGGTGCCTGGCAGAATACGCTGATGTTCATGGGCGACGATGGTAACAATAATTCCCATATGATGACAGCAGACAAGGTGGCGACGATGGTGCAGAGCAACTATCCTGCCTTAAATATAAAAAAGGTGTATTGGGATGCCTACACCCGTCTGTCATCCTCGACAGGCAACACTTACCCTGATGTCACCAATCTGATCAAGAGTCAGATGGCTGAAGGCGCACTGATGATGAACTACAGTGGACACGGTATTTCCTACGCCCTGTCGCATGAGTTTGTGCTACGTCTGGCTGACTTCGAGGAAGCCACGTCGTTGCGCCTGCCTCTATGGGTGACAGCCTCCTGTGATATCATGGCTTTCGACGGACAGGAAGAGAATATCGGTGAGACAGCGATGCTCAACAAGAAAGGCGGTGCTATTGCCTTCCTGGGGACGACACGTACCGTTTACGCCAATTATAATGAACAGATCAACCTCGGGTTCTCGCAGTATGTGCTGGGTTCCACCAATGGTGTGCGCAACACGATTGGTGAGGCTGTCAGGTTGACGAAATGTGACCTAGTGGAGTTCAGGAAGGACCTCACTCCTAACAAACTGCAATATACCTTGTTGGGTGACCCTGCCCTTGTGCTGGCTGCCCCGACACAAGAGATTGTGATTGATAATATCAATGGACAGCAACCTACTGCTGAGACACCTATCCTTTTGTCTGCTGGCAGTATAGTAAAGGTGACAGGTCATGTGGTCAAGAATCAAGCCGTTGATGATACCTTTAACGGCATTGTCACAACTTCTGTTTGTGATACTGAGGAGACCATCGTTTGCAGAATGAATGACGAGGTTGAGACGGAGAAGGCCTTTACTTTCCAAGATCGCACGAAGACGCTCTATAGTGGAGCCGACAGTATCAAGAACGGTGTCTTCACCTTTACCTTTGCTGTACCTAAGGACATCAGTTATACCGACGGAACAGGTCTGATGACACTCTATGCCGTCAACCACGACAAGACTGGTACAGCACATGGTGAGAACGAACATTTCATCCTCAATGGCAACAGTACGGCTCTCAACGACTCCATTGGCCCCAGCATCTATTGTTATCTCAATGGCAAGTCGTTTAGCAATGGCGGTAAGGTACATACTACACCCTTCTTCGTGGCAGAACTCTACGACGACAATGGCATCAATGCCTCGGGTAGCAGTGTCGGTCATGACCTGGAACTGATCATCGATGGTGATATGACTAAGACATACAATCTGAATCGTTATTTCAATTACGACTTTGGCGACTACCGCAGTGGTACGTTAGGTTTCAGCATACCAGAGTTGGACTATGGTCATCATAAACTCCTGTTCCGTGCGTGGGATGTACTGAACAACTCCTCGACGACAGAACTTGATTTTGAAGTTGCTAAAGGCGTAGAACCTAACTGTATCAGCGTGGATTGTGTTCGCAATTCCGCCACTGGCGGAGTGACCTTTGTCATTACCCATGACAGGGCAGGATGTGAACTGAGTGTGCAACTCGACATCTTTGATACGGCAGGGCGACAACTGTGGCGATACAAAGAGTCGGGAGTGGCTTCCGATAATACCTATACCTTCGACTGGAACCGTTCTTTGGCTGGCGGTCGCAGCCTACAGACAGGCGTATATCTGTTTAAGGTGTCCATCAGCAGTGATGGTAGCGGACAGTCGTCGAAGACCAAGAAACTGATAGTGACAAATAATAATTAAACCTCTATAACGTTATATTGAATGATGAATAGAAAAAGAACTTATAAGATAGGACTGCTGAGAGTGATTGCGATACTTATCACTTCTCACTTTTCACTCATCACATCCTTTGCACAGGATGATGACAAGGTCTCGATGTTCAATCCCGTGGAGCATGCCGTTGTCTCACAGACGATTGCACCGGATGCACGTGCGGCTGGTATGGGTGATGTCGGTGTCGCTACTGACCCCGACGTGAATTCCCAGTATTGGAATCCGGCTAAGTATCCGTTCTGTATCAGTCGGGCAGGTATCGCCTTGAACTACACGCCGTGGCTGCGTCAGTTGGTGAATGACATCGACCTGGCCTATCTGGCCGGCTACTACCGTATTGGCGACTATTCTGCCATCTCGGGTTCATTGCGTTATTTCTCGTTGGGTGAGGTGTTTACCTATGATGGAAGTGATATGACGGTGAAACCTTACGAGATGTCGCTGGATGTGGCTTATTCACTGATGCTTTCTGAGAACTTCTCAATGGCGGCAGCCCTGCGATGGATCTATAGCGACCTGCGCTATGACTACAGTGAGGACTCCAAACCTGCCTCGGCCTTTGCTGCTGACTTGGCGATGTACTACAATAAATATATGATGCTGGGCAGTCGCGAGTGTCAGTTGGGTTTAGGTCTGAACCTCTCCAACATTGGTTCTAAGATATCTTTCTTCGGCGACGAGGAGAGCCAGTTCCTGCCTGCCAACATGCGATTGGGTGCTTCGCTGATGGTGCCTGTCGATGAATATAACCGTTTCACCATCACGGCAGATGCCAATAAGTTACTGGTACCTACAGTTCCGGCTCAGGAAGAGGGGGAGACGAATACCGACTATCAGGACCGTGTGCGCCGTGAGTATAGCGACGTCAGCGCCATCAGCGGTATCTTCAAGAGTTTTAGTGATGCCCCTGGCGGTTTCAAGGAGGAACTGGAGGAGATTCAGTGGAGTGTCGGCGCAGAATATGTCTATCATGATCAGTTCTCTATCCGTGCAGGCTATCATCATCAGGCGGAGTCAAAGGGTAATCTGAAATATTTTACTGTTGGTGGTGGCTTCCGTATGAGTGTTTTCTCACTCGATGTGGGCTATGTCATCTCTACGGCCCGTTCGAATCCTTTGGATCAGACCTTGCGTTTCACCCTTGCCTTCGACATGGATGGTATCAAAGATTTATTTAGAAAATGAAGATACGTGTAGGGATGGGCTATGATGTCCATCAGTTAGTGGAGGACCGTGACCTGTGGATGGGTGGTATCAAGTTAGAACATTCCAAAGGTCTGTTGGGACATAGTGATGCCGACGTGTTGTTGCATGCTGTCTGTGATGCCCTCCTTGGTGCAGCCAACATGCGTGATATCGGCTATCATTTCCCTGACACCAGTGCTGAGACGGATGGTATGGACAGCAAAATCATCCTCCGTAAGACCATTGAACTCATTGCCACGAAGGGGTATCGTCTGGTGAATATTGACGCCACCATCTGTGCCGAGCGTCCGAAGATGAATCCCCATATCCCTGCCATGAAGGAGTGTATGGCAAAGATCATCGACTGTGATGTCGATGATATCTCCATCAAGGCCACGACAACCGAGAAACTAGGTTTCACGGGGCGCGAGGAGGGCATTTCTGCCTACGCAGTCGTGCTGATCGAAAAGGTTTAAAACATCTTTCCCTAGAATAGGATTAAGAAGCATGTTATCTGTGCAAAGGTTTGCACAGAAAAAAGTCATTTTTTTGTTTTTATTTATCACATATATGCAAATTATTATTTATATTTGCACCGACAAATCATTTTTTAATTAACTAAAACAAAACGTTTATGAAAAAGATTTTTACTTTATTGATGATGACCCTGCTGACAACAGTGGGGGCGTGGGCTGATGACACTTATGTCGTGGCTGGTGTGACACCGCTTTGTGGATCATTCTGGGATGGGAGTGATGCCGCCAACCAGATGACTACAACTGACAATGTGAATTATAAACTGGTCAAGGAAGGTCTGACACTGGAGAAAGGAACCAACTATGAGTTCAAGGTGGTGAAGAATGGTAATGTGTGGATACCTGATGGTGGCAATGTTATTTTGACCGTTGAGGAAAATGGCATCTATACCGTGACATTCTCTTATTCTACTGAGACTCAGACCCCCTCTGCTACCGCTGTCAAGACAGGCGATGCTGTAATAGCAGAGAAGACATGGACGGTGGCTGGTTCGTCTGCGACTTTGTTGGGTACAGAATGGGATCCAACAAATACGGACAACGACATGACGAAGCAGAATGACGGAAGTTATAAACTGGAGAAAAAAGCAGTGACGCTGGCGCAAGGCGTGATTAGTTATAAGGTTTGTGCTAATCACAGTTGGGATGAGAGTTACGGTGTAAGTGGTAACGATGCATCACTTACTATCGAGGAAGATGGTGTCTATGACGTGGTGTTCACCTTCAATTCTGAGACAAAGGCTGTGAATGCAGAAGCAACCAAAACGGGTGGTGCTGAGATTGAAAAGACCTACACCGTGGCTGGTGGTATTAAGGAAACCAGAGAAACTGACGGAAATCTCGCCGATGAGTCTGTAGCCCTTTTCACCTCAACTTGGTCTGCTACAGAAACCGCCAATGATATGACCGAGGGTGAAAGTGGTATCTATACACTGAAGAAAGAAGGTGTAGAACTGCCTGTCTGTGTGATTGAATGTAAGGTTGTAGTCAACCATGATTGGGCTGAGAATTATGGTGCCGAAGGTGGTGCTAATGTCTTTTATGACATCAGAGAGGCTGGCAAATATGACGTCGAGTTCACTTTCAATGCTGAGACGAAAGAACTTACTGTGACTGCCACAAAGGTGGGTGAAGTAACTGGTATCAGTTCACTGAATACTGCTGCCGACGGCAATCAGCCTATGTATAACCTTGCTGGTCAGCGCGTAAGAAATGCCAAGGGCATTGTCATTCAGAATGGCAAGAAATATATTGTGAAGTAATTCCTTTCTACGTAAATGAGGCCATATTAGATTGCCTCGATGTATTCGTAGAGTTTTTTGTAGAACAGGTGGCGCGTCAGGGTTGACGCGTCACCTAATATTATGAGTTTCATTCTGGCTCGGGTGATGGCAACATTCATACGGCGCAGATCACGAAGGAAACCAATCTGTCCCTTGTCGTTAGCGCGGACGAGGGAGATGAGGATGATGTCACGCTCCTGCCCCTGGAAACCATCGACGGTATTCACACTGATGAGGCTGCGATAGGGCTTGAAGAACTCCCGTTTCTTGAAAAGCCGACGAAGATACTGCACCTGAGCACGATAGGGTGAGATGACGCCTACATCAAGTCGTTCATCGAGGATACGCTCCTTGCCGATCTTCTTGAAATAGTTCTCCAATGCCAACAAAGTCAGTTCTGCCTCGGCTTTGTTGATGCGTCCGAAACTCTCGCCCACAAACTCCTCCTTAAACAACACCTCGTCCCCTTTTGGCAAATCAAACTGACTGGTGTCTATCCAAGTCATAGGGATATCGAGGTCGAGGATGCTCCGGTACTTTACCTCTGGGGCACTCTCCACCTGATTGCCATAGAACCAGTCAGAAGAGAAGCGCATAATCTCCTCGTTCATACGGTACTGTACTTTTAACAGGGTGACTGCTTCCGGATGGTTCTCCACGAGGCGCTCCATCAGTGTCTTGCCGAGACCTGTTTTCAAGGCAGCAAAACTCTTGATGGTGGGTGGCAGTTGGCAGTGATCCCCTGCCAATACCACCCTTGACACTTTTCGTATGGGGATCCAACAGGCGGCTTCAAGTGCCTGGGCGGCTTCATCGATAAATAAGGTGCCGAACTTCTGACCCTCCAACAGACGGTTGGCTGAGCCCACGAGTGTAGAGGCAATGACACGAGCCTCACCGAAGAGTTGGGCATTGATGCGCAGTTCCAGTTCGGTGGCCCGTTCCTTCAGGCGTTCCAGTTTCTGGTGGTATTTCTCATCCCCCCGTTTCCTGTGTTGGCGTAGATCACGGATGGCCTTGCGGATAGCCCACAGTTGGTCATAGTCAGGATGCGCCTCGAAGCGCCGCTCGTAGGTGAAGGAGAGCATCTTGTCGTTGACGCGGGTGGGATTACCGATACGGAGCACGTTGACACCCCGATCCACAAGTTTCTCGGAGATCCAATCCACCGCCATGTTACTCTGTGCACAGACCAGCACCTGACTCTCCCGTCGCAGTGTCTCATAGATAGCCTCTACAAGTGTCGTGGTCTTGCCAGTACCTGGGGGACCATGTACGATAGCCACATCCTTTGCACGCAACACCTTGTTGACGGCATCTTCCTGTGTCGGGTTCAGATAGGGGAAATGTAAAGGAGCGAATGTGAAGGATTCTGCCTTCATCGTATTCGGGTTAGAGTAAAAAAGGTCGCGCAGATAACCTAACCGTCCTTTTGCCCGTATGACTCTGTCAAGGGCCTCAAACATGGTCTTGTAACTCGTCTCATCGAAGAAGAGTTGGATGCCGACATTCTCGGCTCCTTGCACATCGATGAGTTTACCATTGTCAGGCACTGCCACCACCATCCTGTCGCCATCAACGTAACTCACAGTAGCGGTGAAGTTGAAGTATTTGATTTTTTCTGTGCCAGCAACATAGAAAAAACAAACTGGCTTTCCAAACTCGAAATTATGTTCTATCTCGTCATCCTCACCCTGACGGTGTACCTCAACGACGAGTTGGTTCAGCGAGTTGTAGTAACTTCTTCCCATCTTTATCGGCCACCAGGCATCCCCACGTTTTACCTTCCGCTGCAGTCCCATCTCTTCAGTCTGCTTGCGGAAGGCTTCTTTTTCTGCGGCATACTCCATCTGGAGCAGTAGTCGCTGTTGTTGTAGTGCCAATATCGGCGATGCTTGCTGATTTCCCATAAAACCGCTGCAAAATTACACATTTTTTCTAATTCTTAATTCTTAATTCTTAATTATTTATTACCTTTGCACCCGAAATGAAACAGATACTGCTGATAAATGATGTCGTGGGCTACGGCAAGGTGGGGATGGGTGCGATGCTGCCGATACTCAGTTATTTGGGTATCCCCACGTATAGCCTGCCTACAGCCCTCGTGTCGAACACCCTCGACTACGGGAAGTTCAATATCCAGGATACCACAGATTATATCCGGGGAACCCTGCCTGTATGGAAGGAACTTGGCTTCTCGTTTGATGCTGTTTGTACCGGTCTGATGTTTAGCGACGAACAGGCCAAACTGGTGGCTGGCTATTGTCGTGAACAGGGTGGTCAGGGTACAACGGTCTTCGTCGATCCCATCCTTGGCGATGGTGGACGGCTTTACAACGGCATGACCGAACGTCAGGTAGAGTTGATGCGTGAGATGGTCAGTGTGGCAGACCTTTGCTTTCCCAATTACACTGAAGCATGTTACCTTACGCGTACCATAATTAATATGGAGGGCATCAGTTGGGAGGAAGCTAAGATGCTGCTCGACAAGTTGAGAACCATTGGCACAAAGTCAGCCTTGATTACCAGTTGTAAGATCGACGGTCAGAATTCTGTGGCGGGCTACAACCATTTCGACGACAGTTACTTCCATCTGGAATATCATGAGATACCTGGTCTGTTTCATGGTACGGGTGATATCTTCTCTGCTGTCCTTATCGGTCATTTGCTTAATGGCGAGACGTTGAAATCATCTACCCGTACTGCGATGGATACCGTCTTCCGCATGATTGACCGCTATCGCGACACGAAAGACAAGAATCGTGGCATCCCTGTGGAGAAGTGTCTTGATCTTTTGTAAAGTTTACGGTTTATATTATATAGATTGAAACTGCATCCTTTTTCAAGTGATATCCCCAAACCAGAACGGTTCACCTATCCGTTCTGCTATGAGCCCCATCCACTATGTTTGTTGGCAGCAGAAGAAGTGAAACGTGAGATAGAATGTATCAATCCATCGGAAGGGAAAATGTTCGGTGTGCTGGTGGTGGAGCAGGAGACAGGCTATGCTTTCCTTGCGGCCTATTCCGGATTACTGGAAGGGCGCAATGACTGGCCTTATTTTGTGCCACCCGTTTTTGATGCCCAACAGCCTGACGGTCACTTCAAGCGGACAGAGTGTGAGATCATGCAGTCTTCCAATCACAAACAAATGTCGCAGGACTTACAGCAGTGGCTCTTTCATCAGTACAGGCTGCTGAATGCGCGAGGTGAGGTTAAAGATCTAGTAGATATCTGGCAAGAGTATCACCGTTCTCCCCGGATTCGTAGGAAATATCCTTTGCCACCTGGTGGCACGGGCGACTGTTGTGCACCGAAACTCTTGCAGTATGCCTATCAGCATGGTCTGAAGCCTGTCTGCATGGCGGAGTTCTGGTGGGGTCCATCACCGAAAAGTGAAATAAGGCATCATGAACAGTTTTATCCTGCCTGTCGAGGTAAATGCAAACCCGTCCTGACATGGATGTTGCAGGGTCTTGAAGTCGATCCCAATCCTGAAGAGGCGAACTTCTCCCATCTGGTGCCGGAGATTGTCTTTGAAGATGAGACTATTGTGGTACTTAATAAACCTTCTGGCATGCTGAGCGTCCCTGGCAGAACAGAAAACTATTCTGTGGCGACATGGGCTAAGGAACATTGGCCTGGGGCAATGCCGGTACACCGGTTGGATATGTGGACATCAGGACTAATGGTAATAGCGAAGACCGAAGAGGCTTACCACCATCTACAACGACAGTTCGAACAGCACACTGTCAAGAAGAAATATCTGGCTGTTGTGGAGGGTGTACCCGCAAAGGAGCATGGCATTATTGATTTGCCGTTGCTCAGCGATCCTCTTAACCGTCCCTGTCAGATGGTGGATTATGAGTATGGTAAGCGGGCCATCACGGAATACAGAGTTCTCCATACTCACTCATCACTGATCACTCCTCATCTGTCTCTTCTAGCCCTCTGGCCGCATACTGGACGAACCCACCAACTCCGCATGCATTGTGCCCATCCCGACGGTCTTGGCTGTCCCATTGTGGGCGATGAACTTTATGGTAACAAATCTGATCGCCTCTATCTTCAGGCCCAGGCTATCACATTCATCCATCCCCAAACAGGGCGTCGTGTCCATTTAGAGATTAAGGCAGATTTTGATGATAATCTGTGTAGATATCTAAATAATTGATAAAATGTTTGGCAGTTTCGGGAAATAGACGTACCTTTGCAGTCGTGAAAGAATCACTGCTGAAAACCACGCCGCAATGGTGGAATTGGTAGACACGAGGGACTTAAAATCCCTTGGCCAGGAATGGCTGTGCGGGTTCGAGTCCCGCTCGCGGCACTATTAAATTCTAATTTTATGCAGAAAAAACTTCCTTTCTTCTTATTAGCCGTTATTGTGATAATCTTTGCATCCTGCTCCAAGTTGGGCGCTCTGTCGGCAGATAATTTTACAGTGACCCCTAATCCCTTGGAAACGCAGGCTGGACAGGTGCCTGCCACTATTAATGGTCATTTTCCTGAGAAGTATATGAACAAGAAGGCTGTAGTGGAGGTGGTGCCTGAGTTGCGCTACTCAAACGGGCAGACCGTGACAGGCAACAGTGCCATCTTCCAGGGAGAGAAGGTGTTGGGCAACGACCAGACCATCTCCTATCGTTTGGGCGGCAATTATACAATGAAGACCAATTTTGAATATATTGATGACAATAAGGCCGACATGTATCTGACCTTTAATGCCCGTATTGGCAAGAAGGTGGTGAAGGTACCTGAGGTAAAAGTGGCAGAGGGTATTGTCGCCACCAGTGAACTTTATAAGAATACACTCGTCACGGCACAGGCTGCCATTGCTCCTGATGCCTACCAGCGCATCACCAAGCAGAAACAAGAAGCCAACATCAAGTTCCTTATCCAACAGGCTACCCTGCGCAAGAGCGAGTTGAAAAACAATTCCGTGCAGGAGTTTGTGAAGATGTTACAGAAGATCAATGCCGATCGTGAGCGTCTGAATCTCGACAATGTGGAAGTGTCAGCGTACGCCTCGCCCGATGGTGGATTCAGTATCAATGACAAACTGGCTAGCGAGCGTCAGAAGGTGTCTGAGCAGTATGTCAATCAGGAGTTGAAGAAGATCAATATGAATGCGAATGTTGATGCCAAATATACCGCTCAGGATTGGGAGGGATTTCAGGAACTGGTGAAGGCAAGCAATATTCAGGACAAGGATGTCATCTTGCGTGTTCTTTCTATGTACAAGGATCCTGAGGAACGTGAACAGCAGATCAAGAATATTTCTTCTGCTTTCCGTGAGTTGGCTGATGGCATTCTGCCAGAACTACGTCGTTCTCGTCTAACCATCAACTACGAGACTGTAGGCCGCTCAGACGACCAGATTCTACAACAGATCAAGGATGATGCTACCAAACTAAGTATCGAGGAACTGCTCTACGGGGCAGCTTTGAAAGAGGACATCAACGCACAGGAGGAAATTTACAAACTGACCACAGAGGTGTATCCCAACGATGCTCGTGCCTACAATAACCTCGCTGCCATCCAGTATGCCCGTGGCAATTATGACACAGCCCGTCAGTATATTCAGAAAGCACAGTCTCTCGCAGGTACACTGCCCGAGGCACAGGCTAATCTTGGTATGCTGGCCCTGAAAACAGGTGACCTTAAGACCGCTGAGCAATATATTGCCAGTGCGACGGGTGCCAACGGACTGGCAGAGGTGTTGGGTAATCTGCATTTGGCACAGGGCAACTACGCACAGGCCGAACAGGACTTCGCGGAGATTTACTCCAATAGTGCTGCCTTGGCACAGATTATGAACAAGAACTATGCATCGGCTGCCGTCACTTTGAAATATGTGAAGAATCCCGATGCGTTCACGGATTATTTGAAGTCGGTGCTCTATGCCCGTATGGGTAATACCGATGATGCTGCCGATGCCTTGAAAGCCGCATTGGCTAAGGATCCATCGATTGCCAAGTACGCTGACAACGACATGGAACTACTGAAGGTGAGAAAGTGATGAGTGGTAAGTCTGGGATGAAAAAGGTAAGTAATAGTGGATGGTATTTAAAACAGCCACTACTACTTATTTTTTCACTCTCTTACCTTCTTATTATTATCATAGCCTGTAGCACAGACAACGGTCAGTTCCGTATAGAAGGTGAGTTCAAAGGTTTCAATCAGGGTGAGTTTTATATCTATAGCACTGATGGAGGCCTCCGTAAACTAGACACCATTATAGTGAAAGGTGGACGCTTTACCTATCAGGTTCCCCTCGACTCGACAGCAACTTTCGTACTCGTTTTCCCCAACTTTTCCGAGATACCTGTCATGGGAGCATCAGGAACAATAGCCAAGATTGAAGGTGATGTTTCCCACCTGAAGGAGATTGAGGTGAAAGGTACGGAGGAGAACGAACAGATGACAGCCTTCAGGCTGAAAGTTAGTGAAATGACACCTCCAGAAACTGTGCGTGAAGCGGCCCGGTTCATCAAGGAGAACCCGGCTTCGAGGGCAAGTCTTTATCTGCTCAACAAATATTTTATTATATCCCCAACGGCCGACTACAAGCAGGCTTTCCTGTTGATGAAGGATGTCCAAAAGGCTCGATCCGAAAACAAGAAGTTGTCTGCTCTTGTCAAGCAAATAGAAGGATTGAAAAGCCTCGAGAACAATGGTATGCTGCCAAAGTTTACGAGTACAGACATTAAAGGGAAACCTATCTCCAGTGGTGACCTATATGCAAAAGTCAACGTCATCACCACATGGGCCTCATGGAACTTTGAGAGTCTGAACATTCAGCGACAATTGAAACGGTTGGAAAAGGAGAAGGGGGTGAATCAGTTGAAGATTTTTAGCATCTGTCTCGATGCCAGCGAGAAGGAGTGCCGTCGGCTGATGGACCGCGACTCCATCACGTGGAGCAATGTCTGCGACGGTCGGATGTGGGAGACCCCCGTCCTTGTCAAACTCGGCCTGACGAGGCTGCCCGATAATATCATCACTGACAGCCAGGGCAAGATCCTCGCCCACTCGCTGACACAAGCAGGACTCACCAAAAAGATCGAAGAATTATTGAAATAAATACATTATTTACCCAGAAAATCTAAATACTATGCTTGTAAAGACATTCTGCGCAGCCGTCATGGGGCTGGAAGCCACTACCATCACTATCGAAGTGAATATGACCCGAGGAGTACAGTTCCATCTGTCCGGACTGGCTGATACCGCTGTTAAGGAGAGTTACGACCGTATCCGTGCGGCCATGGGAAACATCGGTTTCAAACCGCCTACCGCTGACATCACCATCAATCTTTCTCCTGCCGATATCCGTAAGGAGGGGAGTGGTTACGATTTGCCTCTTGCCATCGGCATCCTTGCCGCCCATGGGAAGGTGAGTCAGAATAGTCTGGCTGAGTATATGATGATTGGTGAACTTGGTCTCGACGGTAGTCTGAAGCCTGTCAGCGGAGCCCTGCCTGTAGCCATTCGTGCCCGTGCAGAGCGGTTCAAGGGGCTCATCGTGCCTGAGGCGAACGTCCGTGAGGCGGCTGTCGTGAATAATCTTGAGGTCTATGGGATGGACAGTCTGGCTGATGTGGTCAGTTTTTTCAACGGCTCTGAGGATTATAAGCCTACTGTCGTGGATACCCGAAAAGAGTTTTATGAACAACAATATTCCTTTGACCTCGACTTTGCCGAGGTCAAAGGACAGGAGAGTGTGAAGCGTGCTTTGGAGGTAGCCGCTGCTGGTGGTCACAACTTGATCATGATTGGAGCCCCCGGCAGCGGTAAGTCAATGATGGCCAAGCGTCTCCCCAGCATCCTGCCGCCCTTGTCGTTGGCAGAGAGCCTTGAGACCACACAGATCCACTCTGTGGCTGGTAAACTGCCCACTGGTACATCGCTCATCTCGCAACGTCCCTTCCGTAGTCCGCACCATACCGTTTCTCAGGTCGCCATGACAGGTGGTGGCAACAGAGCCTTGCCAGGGGAAGTGAGTATGGCGCATAATGGGGTGCTCTTTCTCGATGAACTGCCAGAGTTCAACAAAACGACTCTTGAGGTGCTTCGTCAGCCCCTTGAAGACCGTAAGATAACTATCTCCCGTGCCAAATATACAGTGGAATATCCTTGTTCGCTGATGTTTGTCGCCTCAATGAACCCTTGCCCCTGTGGCTACTATGGCGACCCAACACATCACTGTGTATGTACCCCTGGGCAAATATCAAAATATATGTCAAAATTCAGTGGTCCTTTGATGGATCGCATTGACATTCAGTGCGAAATTCAGCCTCTCACTTTTGACCAAATTTCCAAAAAGAACACTCCGTTATGCGAGGGTAGTTCAAGCATCAGAGAGAGGGTTATAAATGCTCGTAATATCCAGGAAATCAGATACAAAGACTACAAAGGAATACACTGCAATGCCCAGATGACGGAGCGTATGATACACGAATTTGCAGAGCCAAATGAGCAAGGTTTAGCCCTCCTTCGTATGGCAATGGCGAAATTGAGTCTTTCTGCCCGTGCTTATACCCGTATTTTGAAGGTGGCCAGAACCATCGCAGACCTAGCTGGTAGTGAGAAAGTGGAAGATATGCACATAGC
This sequence comes from Prevotella sp., assembly GCA_017965725.1. Classification (GTDB taxonomy): domain Bacteria; phylum Bacteroidota; class Bacteroidia; order Bacteroidales; family Bacteroidaceae; genus Prevotella. The sequence continues at coordinate 10,328 of JAGCPK010000004.1, read as the reverse complement.
AGAAGCCATAGGATATCGAAATCTTGACCGTGGTGATTGGGCTGAAAGGGGATTGTAATAACGGCGTATAGTTTTTGGATTGAATTATTAGCAAGCTAATTGTAGGAAATAGGACTTTAAAAACATAGGGCAGAGTAATATGAGTAAGAAATTTCCCGATCAGAACAAATTGAAAAGGTTCGTAAGATTAGACCAACTACTAAGAGAGCCAGAAGGTGTAACGAAGAAAGAGATTCTTTTAGACGAGTACATTGACGATATTGATAAAAGAACATTGGACGAGAATCTAAAGGAGTTTACTACTGTTTTTGGAGCGGAATTCGATGAATCCGATTCTGCCCATCGAGGTAGAGAGAAATTATGGAGATATAAGGATAGAAATTTTAGCATTTTCAAGCAGATCAATAAAGATGTAGAAGTCATCAACACCACAATAGAGAAGCTTAAAACATTTGAAGGTGATCCTAGATATGATTATCTTAGATTCTTCTTGTTAGGATTAAAAGACGGCATTAATGGCGATAGCTTGGCTATGTCATTCGATTACAATCAGGACTTGGCAGGTTTGGAACATATAGAGTCCATAATGAATGCAATTATCCATAAGCATCCTTTAAAACTGTATTACACATCATTTAAGAATGAAGAGGTTACAACAAATTTCCATCCATATTATTTAAAGCAATTCAATAATCGCTGGTTTGCTTTTGGATGGTCAGAAGAGAACAATGCTGTTTTTAATTATCCTATAGATCGTATTGCGAATGTTTCTCACTTAAGCAAGAAATACATTCCTTCAGAGATTAATTTTGAAGACTATTTTGATGACATTATAGGAGTGACAAATTTTACAGATAATCCTGTTGAAACAATAGTGTTACGTATAGCCAGAAAGGATATTGGCTACATCCGCACCAAGCCCTTACATTGGTCTCAGACAGAATTGAGAGAGAAGGAAACGGCAGATTCCGTTTACATACAAATAAGAGTAAAGGTTAACACCGAATTAAAAATGCTTCTGTTTTCCTATAATGATGCGATAGAAGTTATTTCTCCACAGTTTCTTCGAGACGAATTTGCAGACAGGACAGCTAAAATGCAGGTTTTTTATCAAGTATGAAGTAATCCTTCATACTTTTTTATTTTATTACCCTTACCTTTGCATTGTCACTTGAAAGAAGTGTCGAGGAATAGACAATGTCTTAATCCTTGTTCTAATGGAATTGTGACAAAAGAGAAGAATAGTCATTGAGAAGTTAGGAAGGCCACTTAATAGATGACTGTAATAAAACAAAAACGGCCTTAAACAATCAACTATGCAAAACGATTATGATTTTCTAGATTTGGTCTACAATTTGACCTATGATGAACCTGGAGGAACAAGCTACACCCCAGAACGTCCAGTAAACTATTCTGAAATTGAAGAAGCGCGAAGAATACTCAGTGAGCACGACTCATTTGGAATAGAGCAGTTTAGAGGAACGTATGAAGAATAATACAAAAATGAAGTATGAAGGAATCTTTCATAGATGTTGAAAACAAAGTATCTATCTTTGCACCAGAAAAAGTTGAAATGGTCAGTCAAGTATTCAGGCCGCTCTGACAACAAATGACCAAAACCAAAGGCCGCAGGTTTAATACTATGAGTTACATTGATGACATTTACACAGTTGAGAACAATGGTGAAGCAGGTACCTGCTACACAGGTTATGACAGGGAAACCGCAGTTCAGGATGCGCATGACCGCTTAGTTAGCGGAGGTTATTATCAAGATCAGGCAGGCCGGTGGTGTTCACCAGACTAATTAAACGATATTCTCTCATCTATTGCTACCAAAGGATTATAAGGGCTGGCCTTGGATAGCAAAACTGAACAGCCCTTTAACCATTAAAACAACAAACACTATGGATTTACAAACAGCACATGTCATTTATGACAATCACGGTTACGAACCAGGAACATCTTACACAAGGGACCCTTATCATCAGGCTCAAGAAGCCTATCACGAAGCAGAAAACGTCTTACGTGACGCTGGAGAGCTTTAAGGAACCAAAAGAAAGGGTACTTCTAATCTCTAACATTGCGACTGGAGGATTCAGGGCTGTTGCCTTTCAGAAACGACACCAATATTTCACCTAACAGCTTATACTTTGATATGGGGTTGAGACAATATGCCAATGGCACTTGGGATCATTGAATCAATCGGAAGAACAACTTCGCAAGAAGACTCTAATCGGGTAAGGAGACCAAAATCTCCTTACTATACAAATCACTAAACTTTTAACTTAATATTTAATGAACTATGAGTGACTTTGATCCTAATTATTACGCTGATATTATAAACGGCAATGGTGAATCTGGTGTTGTATACGCTAATGAGTCTCTTCGAGAAAGTGACGTTGAGAATGCAATACACGAACTTGAAATCAATGACTACGCACTTGATGTATGGGGGAATCCCTATCACAAGTAATCGGACTTAACAATTAAGGTCGGTATTGAGAAGCACTACTCAATACTGGCTTCCACAAAACATGTTGAATTAAAATGATTATATTATGAAGAACACACTGACAATCATATTATTTCTGGCAACGATTATGTGTCTTTTGCTTTTCACAAGTTGTCAAAAGTCGCTAACGAAAGACAATCCCGAACAACGCTTTCATGAAAAAGTCGAACTGCTTGTAGACATGATTGCGAGACAGGATATGTCATACGATTCTATCGTAGAATATGCAGGATCTCAAATGCTGAAAGAAGCCTTGGCAGACGAGAATACTGCTTGGCATGAACTTTCCTTGGCATGGATAAACGTGGATTACGCCTTCAATTATTACCAAAGGGATGCTCTTTTAAGGCCAGACCCTCATGGATGGATTCCTTTTTTAGAGTCTTTGCTCGTAATACGAGATTCTTCATTAGCGGTACTTCACTCTATTATAATAGAAAGACATCCCAGTTCACAAGTTGACACCTTAAAGAAAATGACAGTATATGACAACAAACAAGTTTTTGATGAATTGTCAGAGCAATGGGTGTTTCGTGAATCTGAAAGGATGGATTCTGCAGGAATTGCCTCTGCTTTCGTAGTAGCATGGTCGAACTTCTCTTCAACTCGACATAGAGTTTCAATACTACTCCCCGACTCATTAAAAGAAAGCTATGAGTTGGACAGTCGACGATACTACAACTATGCTATGCTGCATCTGGGAAGTAATGTTAGTTTCAGAGGCGATCCATAACTACTATAGGAAAATGTGAGAATTAAAGCTATTTATCCACCGTTAAAATCAGGTATACCATGAAACTCATCGAAGAAATAAAAAAGCAAAGTCATGCAACCATATTGGGATTCTTGGACAAAATTCAAGACAATAAATCCATTTATTCTAATGAAACGGATCAATTTGAACATCATGTGGCAAAAAATGGCAAGAATATTATTATAATTGCTCCTAATGAAAAAGAAGCGGTTCTATTATTAATAGATGTTGTCAAGCAGGGAACTGTTGAACTAGCTGACGAAGAACGTTTCAATGAAGAAGCCCCTCTGTATTTCTGCGAGAGTTCTACTCGTATAAGCCCAATATGGTTATTGACTTGTGCAGCACAGCACCTAATAAAGAGTTGTGAAAGAGCTGGTATTGGTGGGGTTGAAGTTGGATGTGTTGTCGTTAGTAATTCCTTATTTGTAAACTATGACGATATGTACGACATATGGAATGATATGGGTGTAATAGTCTTTCATAGTTTAAAGTCGTTGGAGAAATACCATTTTGTGACAAATAAGAATGATAACCTGAAAGGCTCTCTGTTATATCATACCCCCATGCGTGATATAGATAGACTGTTTCCGCCTGTTCCATCCTTTCCTCTAGATTCTTTCCAGCTTAATAATGACGTTGAAACAAGGCATCAGGAGGAATTAGATGATTTCGGTACGAATGAAACACAAGAGCATTATTCATGTGAAGGATTGAAGGCGGAAATTCTGCCTCCGATAAAAAATCCGTTGGAAGTATTAAATCGGTTAGTCGGTTGTACAGAAATCAAAAAGCGTATTTATGATCTTACGATGCTTTCACAATACAATCAAAGGCTAAAGTCGATTGATCCCAATGCCAAAACTCATAAATTGCCGTTGCATAGCCTCTTTATGGGGAATCCTGGAACGGGGAAAACGACAGTGTGTAGAATCTTTGGTTCGTTATTGAAGGAAGCAGGAGTGCTGTCAAAAGGACATGTTGTTATCTGCAATCGTGGTACTTTTGTCGGTAATTTGTTTGGTGACGAAGAGTCAAGTGTTAGTGTTGTTCTTCGTGAGGCAAAAGGAGGGGTGTTAATGATAGATGAAGCATATCTCTTGAATAGCAATCATCATGCAGATCCAGGGAAATTGGTTCTTCCTTTACTGATGGATGTTCTAGCAGATGAAAATCAAAGAGATATTGCAATAATTCTTTGTGGATATAAAAAGCCTATTGAGCAAATGCTGGAATTGAATCCTGGGTTGGAATCACGTTTTCCCAACCGTTTCGTATTTCCTGATTTTACGGAAGAAGAATTGCTGGAGATAACACGTCTACAGACAAGAAGTTATCATTATAGTTTTACCAGATTAGCATGGATAACATATAAATGTATTGTGAAAGATGCCTATCGGAAAAAGGAGCATGAATCATGGGGGAATGCCCGTTTCATAACAAATTTATTAGATAATATATATATTCATCACGCAAAACGCTGTGTGATTTCAAATGTCGAAGATAATATTAGGCTTCATAAAATTACCGTAGCAGATATCCACTCCATACAAATTCCAATAAATAGAGATAAAATTGGTTTTATTTGAATATAAACATTGTTCTTTCTGTTTTTTTTAGTAATTTTGCACCAAAATATCAGTAATATGGATAATAAAATAACTATTGAATCGCTAAAGCAAATATTCTACTCTCAGAATTATTTTGACCGTTATTGCGATTATTTACAGCGTAGAGATTTTGAGGATGTTGATAATGACAGACTCAACAAGGCTTTGAATCTTGCACTTACGGATAGTGATGGAACAAACTATTATGGATCTTATTTTGGCAGAGACTACGATAAAACCAAAAAAGAATTCGGATCTTTTTTGCGGCATAGCATCAAAGTTTCCGAATCTCAAAAATGGGCTTCTGTCGAAGAATTCTTCGACATTATAGACAATGCTGGCGCTTTGGGCGAATTGGATAGCCTTAACAAGCATATATTGTCCCTACTTAAGTTTATTAAAACAGATGAGCCCAAAAACGCTTACGAAACCAAACAAATGTCCGAAGATACAATTATAAAACTGATTGTAAAACATTTTTGGAAAGAAAATCCTGTTGAAAAAATTAAGGGAGATTTTTTATCACCAATATTCTATTCTAAAGATGCAAAACTAATGTATCTTGACAGAGATGGGAATTTGAAAGAAGACTCTGCTGATAAAAGGAAAAAATACCAAAGAGTCAAAAGACCATTTGAAAGTGCTAATGAAATATTAGAGAAAGCGACATACGATGCACTTATTACTATAACGGAAGATAGATTGATAGACAATGGTTTGGATGAGGATTTCAAACAAGTTATCAATTATCTTAAAGCTATAAAGAAAATACGTAACAACCAGGCACATCACATTGACAATACGGTAACACAAGGAGCGAATAGGGTTTTTGAATTCTGCTTATTTGTCTATATACACCTTGTCCTTACACTTAGACAAACCTTGATTCGACGTGGAAAGGGAGAATATCACCAATTAAAGCCGACAAAGTTTTATGTTTATATTGAGAACCCCATTCCCAATTTGGATATAAAGCTCTTCAAAATCGTGAATAATGATGAAATTGAAATCAGCAAAAATATTGAAGAGTGTAATAACAAAACAATTGTTTTTAATATAGAGCATTATGTACAATACAAATTGGTGGTAAACGAACGAAGAGAAGCGAATGCAGAATTTGTATACAACAGTTTCTCTCCTCATGCCTATATCCACCCTATGGGTGAACCTGTAATCCGGTCTGGTGATGAAGATACTTCCTGCGACAATTCAATTCGTTTTGAAGAACTTCTAAGTCAGATGGTAGGTATTGGAAATAAGATAGACAATAATACCGCGACATTAACATGGATAGGTAAAATGGTTAATGATATTAAGGTATCTAGTCTTATTGCTGCTGCTGGGATCTTAATGATAATTGTTATTTTAATTTGTGGTATGTTCTATTTCAAAACTTCACACATAGATACTCAAAGACCACAAATTTCATATGACAACAATAAAGAAGTTCATTCTATTATTTCTTTGGGGGACAGTCTTTTAAAAGTAGCAATCTGGAAACAAGATTTTTGCCTTTGTGAACAAGCAAGAGAGTCTTACAGAGAAGCTATTAGTCAACTGAGAAGTCTTGCAGAGCAACAAAATAGTAGTGCTTGCATTGATTTATGCCATTTGTATATTTCTGGTAAAGGATGCTATGATCTAGATTCGGCATTCTATTATGCACAAAAGAAAGAGGTTCGAGAAATCAAAGAAGGACAAGGACTATATGCTTATTTACTTTTTAAACGAGGTGAGATTGAGCTGGCCCGAAAAGAACTATCACGAGCGATCGACTCTCAAGAAACATATATGCGCTTAACCAAAGCATTGTATGAAATATATAATGCCGTTACAAAATCATCATCGTTAGTAGTATCAGAACAAATCTGCGAAAGTGCATTTCAAAGTTTGCAAAATATTAATAACGATGATGTAAAATATGAAAAAGCAATGCTATCTCTGTGGGGTGTTCGCAACAATGAAGATACAGATTTTATACTTCATCCTAATTTTGGAGAGGGCTATAATGCTCTTTTTGCACTAGCGAATAGCAATCCATATGCATTATTGGCTCTAGGGGACATTCACAATCTTATGGGCGATGCTAACGGTGGGTTAAATTATCATTGCGCAGCATTTTATTGTGGCATACAACAGAAAGCAGCTATTGCCATCAATTTGTCGATGTTATTAAATTCTGACATATTCAGTCTCACAGAATTAGGCCGAACAATGAAAGAAAAAATGACAGGAATGGCTAATGTTATTGGAGGAGTTGGTGGCTTGATGTCAGATTATATTCATTATGTAGAAAACAAAGACTATGATTTGGCGGTTGAAGCTGCTGATTCTCTGTATGTTCTAACACACAATACAAAGAAAAACGATGTAAGCATAAGTGACACTTCATTTGTTTCATCAATACAAATTACATCACGGCTAATGACGCGAAATCCAGAAGACTTCTCTAGGGCTGTTCAACTTGCAATGAAACGAGATAACTGTACTGATTCTATTGCTGTAGCCGATTACTTAAAAGGAGTGTCTCTGGCAAAAGGATATGGATGCGAAAAAAATATAGGGAAATCTGATGTTCTTATTACTTCATCTGCAAGAAGAGGAACATATACAGAATCTCTTGTTACTAACATCAAAAGATGTCCACCTGTACTTGGAACTAACGATGAATCGAACCTTCTGTTAAATTTTTATTTTAACCCAGACTTATTGAAAAAGTCTCCCAAATTGGCAAGTGCTGTAGCAGAGTTCTTTTTTACCAATGATGAAAAATATCTATATGAATATCAAGTTGGAGAAAAAATTATACCTTATCTACCCCAAGAATGGCTATTGATGAATAAATTCATGCTTATTTTAATGGACAGAGGTAAAAACCAATTGTTATTATCCAATTCCAACTCAACAGATATAAAAGGACTTACTTATATAAATGACTATATATGCCTTTCTATGAATAACGGTCAATCTCTTTTAGCTCAGAATGGATGTCTTGCTTATAAGATTTTTTCTTCAATTGCAAATATTCAGAAAAATATAAATGCATATGATAAATTTAGCATTGATCCTCCCAAATTTCAAGGTGACATCAATGATAAAAATCTTGATATAAGTGAAATTGCAAAATATAATGCGATTAAAAATCCTATGCCCTTGTACTCTGATTATGCTTATTGATAATCAAACATAACGAGACGAGTAGTCGATTAAAAAGCAAAAAAGTAAGGGCATATCAAAACGTCAAGCAGAATGATATGAAGGAAATAAACGGGAAACGCCAATAACTCTTATCAACAATAATGTCAACATGGAAACTTTCCAAAAAATGAACGAATATGATTGATAAGTTCTTTGTACAAACAAATGAAACCATCTGGGATTATCTTTCCGAGATTGGTAAGAGTAAAGAGATATTTTCCTGTTCTTCTGGCATGGAGATAGATGGCTACGCTGTGTATTTCTATGCTACAAAAACAGAAGTCGTATTGTTATGTATGGACTATGCATTTGTGGAAGACGGTACTTTAGAGCGTGCTGACAAGGGAGTGTGTACATTTAGACACAACAAACCTCTTAAGTATTTCCGAAAGGTTCTCGCTGATGGTACTGTTAGCAAAGACGAGAAGGAGTGGAGATTCAGTCCTGTGATGGAACTATATGATCATGCTTGTCGGATGCGTGAATTCTATTCTATATCCCAGCAGTTCGACTTAGTACCCGCTATTCATCTGATGCTTCTAACAAATTCTCAAATTATAAACTATCCGAATGTGGTCAATACCTGGCAACAGGATTTGTTTGGAATCTCTGTCTTACAGAATGTTTCAGGCATGAAAAATCTTGAAAACGATAGTATCCCTTTCAACTATGATTCAAACATCGAAGCCTCTCAATATTGGACAAAATGGCAAAAGTACCTGAAAAATAGAGGCCACTTTGATTGGTCAAATCCACTTTGGGATGACTGGCCACGTCCATCCGAAAAAAGGTATAGCTGGAAGCCTGAAATGGGACATCTAATTTCTGATGAGTTTGAAAATAAGAATGGAAAATAACGTAATCGATAGCTTATGAACTATATCAATTATCTCAAATCGGTTTTTGGACTTCAAGGGAAGAAAGTTGAATGGGGGATTATCGAAGAAACTACTCATCCAGAAAAGGAGGTCTTACCCGGCTTTTTCTCAGCGAGTGACGAAAGCAACGTTAATTATAAACCAGGTCTCTATATTCATAATAGTAGAGTTTACGTTGATTTATTAGCACGTCGATTGTTTTCAACGGTAGAGCTTTCTGAGATAAGTCGCAAAATACATCGTGCAAGATGGAAGGCGGTTAGAGGGGGCTATGTCGTTATTGAAGCAAGAGAGGATTCTGATATGCATATTGTACTGGGACGACATTTTATTGAAGACATCTATAATATAGCAATATATGGAGCATGGATGGAAGAACACTTACTTCTTTAAATAATCTCAAATTATCGTTCCACCTTATTATAATATTAAGAATAATCGCTATCTTTGTAACCGTATTCGATAAGTAACAAATATATGTTAGTGGCAAAAAGGCAGAGAAAAAGTCAAAAACACGAAAAATGGCAATACGGAAGAGTGCTACTTCTGTTAGGTTTTCTTATGTGTTTCAATGGTTTATCTGCTAAAACACAATGGTACAAGTATTTCCAATTGGGTGAGTTGCCTGAATTCAACAAGACCACTCTCGAAGTGCTTCGTCAGCCCCTTGAAGACCGTAAGATAACTATCTCCCGTGCCAAATATACAGTGGAATATCCTTGTTCGCTGATGTTTGTCGCCTCAATGAACCCTTGCCCCTGTGGCTACTATGGCGACCCAACGCATCACTGCGTCTGTACCCCTGGTCAGATACAGCGGTATATGAACAAGATATCAGGTCCCCTCCTCGATAGAATCGACATCCATTGTGAAGTGGCCGTTGTACCCTTCAAGCAACTCTCGCGGATGCAGCCAGGTGAACCGAGTGCCGTTATCCGCGAACGGGTCATCAAGGCCCGTCAGATACAGGAAAAGCGTTACAAGGATTTCAAGGGTATCCATTGCAATGCCCAGATGACGGAGCGGATGATTCATCAGTTTGCACAGCCCGGCGAACAGAGTCTCGACATGCTCCGGATGGCGATGGAACGGCTCTCGCTTTCTGCCCGTGCCTATAGTCGTATTCTCAAGGTGGCCCGTACCATTGCCGACCTAGAAGGTAGCGAGAAGGTGCAGAACCATCATATCGCTGAGGCTATCGGCTATCGTAGTCTGGACCGTGGCGACTGGGCAGAGCGGGCATAATGAAAAAAGTGAAGAGTGAAGAGTGAAAAATGAAAAGTTTTTCGTATCTTTGCAGCCATGAACGAAGGTCAATGTACACAATTGTTGGAGGAGCACGGCATAAAACCAACGGCTAACCGTATCGTCGTGCT
>JAGCPK010000060.1 GCA_017965725.1 Prevotella sp. | reverse complement strand
GGATGCTGGGGCAGCCACTCCTTGTAGAACTTCTGGAACTGCTGTTGGAAAGCTTTCATGCCGCCCTCGAAATGAACCTTCAGCCACTTGCCATTGCGGATGGGGAAGAGTCGCATACCATCAGGCACGCTGCCGCCTTTGTAAATACCACCAATTACATAGATGAAGGTCTTGCTGTTGCAAGCACCGAAGTTCTGTTCGGCACAGGTCATGCAGTTGTGGTTAGGGATGTCGCAGGTGCAGAGTCCGAACTCGCCGACGCCGTTGTCGATGGCAGCTTGTTGGAAGGCATCAGGCGTCTTATGCTCCATAAACACAGGCTTGATGATTCTTTCCACATACTCGCCCCAGAACTTCGGGCACTCTTCCTGTCCCTTGCAGAATGCTATCTCCTTGGCCATGCCGATAATCTGCACATCGGCTAATGTAATAATCTCGTGTTTCATTTTATTATTTATTTGTTTTTGTACTCATATTCCTTTAATGCTTCTACTTACCGCTGAGAATCCTTTTGCGCAGACACTTTACGGCAGGTTTGTAATATTCTATCTCCATCGCTTCGAGCGTGCGCTTCAGTTCGTCCATCAGTTCCGGATAGAAGGTACACATACGATAGGCGAGCTTCATGCAGAGTGTCTGGATGCCAGGGAACTCCTCAATGCTGACTGCGTGCTCGAAACAGAAGTCGAGGAAATCTGTTCTTAGATTATCCTCATCCATCTTTAACCTTTCGATGATGTTCAGGGTCAATCGTCTAACGGAAGAATTCTCCGTCTGCATAGCTTGGTCTATCAGTTCATTGAGTATCGCCTGCAATTCTGACAGTTCTTCGTTCGTAGCTTTAGTCAGTCCCCACAAGGCGCTCCTCGCTACACGATAGTCTACGTCAAAAACATACCGTCGTGCAAAGCCGAGGAAATCGTCTGTAGCCCTAACTTCCTGATATATTTCCTGCACACCGCCCTCGCTAAACGTCTGTTTTAGTCTCTCGCTTGTTATCGCCATATTATATTTCTTATTTTTGTTGTCCTAAATCAAACCCCTCGTTCAAAGCTTTGTTATTCTGAAAGTACAGCGGTCACTCCCCCTAAGAATTGTATTCTCAATCCGAACCTCGAAATGGCTGTCCGGTTCAAGTTGCGACAGAATATATAAAATGCTCTGTCGCGAGCACTCACATTGCTGCGGATTGTTTCTCAACCCACATTTAACTTTAGGGCACGAACATTCCAGATAGCTCAGTTCATAAATCTTTCCTGGCTCAATCACTCTACCCGTATAGGATTTGCTGTTGTACCCCTCCGTATAGATCCTGTCAAAATCACCATTATATTTGGCATATATTTGTTTATGTATTTGGAGAACATGATCTTTTACACATTCGATGGCTTCTTCTCTATAGCACATATAATTGCTTGGTATTTATGATTAGGATAATCATTTGTACTCTATTAGTTTCTTCACCTCACAGCCTTTGCTTTCATAATAGGCGAGCATATCTGGCAGTTTCTTCAGGTCGTAGCTGGTGATGCAGTCAGAGAGAACATGCACTATGAAGCCTGCCTTGGTCATGTTGAAACATGTCGATTTCACGCAGGCCGTAGCGTCTGCACCAGCTACGTAGAACTCATTGATGCCGTTTGCCGCGATGAAAGCAGAAAACGCCTCGCTTGTAAGGGGATTACTCTTCGTCTTCACGAAGATATTGTCTGATACAACCTTCATCTCAGGCACTAACTCTTCACCATGAGTGCCAGACTTGAACGTCCGCGTGCCAGCCGTAACGTTGTTGTGTTTGATATATACTACGTGCATATCCTCTGCCACAGCCCATTCGATGGCGGCATTGATATTGCCGATGATGTCGCGGTAGTGTTTGGTGATGTCGTTCTGAATGTCAATAACGACAAGTGCTTTATTGTTCATTATTTACTCAATCACAAAACTACGTGGATAAAAATCGCTATAGAATCGGCCATCGGTGGCGGTGAACTTCAGCACGCAGTAGTTCGGGTCGGTGACACCGCCGGGATAGTACTGCTCGTCGCCATTACGCCAAATCATCTCCTTGCTCTTGGCATCCGTCAGTATCTCCATCGTACCACGCAGCATCATACCTTTGAAACCTTTAGCATCACAGAAATAGATCGAGGCCTTGGGGTTAGCCTTGTATTGAGCTACACGTATTGAGAATGTGTTAGTTGTAAAGTAGAAGGTTTTGATACCCTCGCGTTTACGTGGCTTCAGCATGGCCTTAGTCCAAGGAAAACCTTCTTGGTCTACTGACGAGATATAAGCGATGGGCTGTTTGTCGGCCATCTGTGCAATGAGTTCTTTAATGCCGGCTAAAGCGGGGTTAGCATTCATAGCTTCATCGTTATTCACATCCAGCGTTTGGCGCCAACGCTTAAGCTGGGGAAAGTACGATTTCATCATGCCGATGTATTCCTCTTTGGTAATAGGTTTTTCTAACCCTTCATTTACAGCATTCACAAATTGAGCACAATGTTCAATCATCTCTTCCATCGTACAATCCTGCAGGAACTGGCCGTCCTTGTAGCAGTACATGCAGTAATCTTCATTCTTCGTGCCGTCGGCATTCGTGCCGAGGACCTCCTCTGTGAGCGGCATTCCGCAGCTCTGACAAAATTTCTGTTTCATATTATTTTTATTATAGGTTTCGATGTTGCAAAAGTATATGTATTTGACGAGATAAACAAATATCTGGGATATTCTGCATCAATTAGTGACGAATGGCATGAAAAGTTCTTATATAATGCCCCTCATGAATGGCCGCAGAGAGCATAGATTATCCAAAAACTATCATCCGTCACATCACAAAGGAACAGACCTAAAGAGCCTGCAATCCTGAGTAGAGTTATGATGTTCGGCAGCTGAGTCATTCTTCGTATCCCAATTGTCCTGGTAGGCGAAGTTTCTCCTTCAGAGGGAAAGTGGCTTCGTAAGCCTCGAATGCTTCAGGGTTCTCGTCGGCAATGAAATAGCCCTTGGGCGGACAATAGGTTCCCTCACGATTGCCCCAATAGCCAGGTATCAGTTCTTGGGCGAGGAAATAAGGTACATCGGACTCTTTCGGCTCTGCATGATAGTGAATCTTCATCTTGCTGGCGAGGTCGAAACCTGCGTGCTTGTAGAATTCGATATTTCCTTCCATCTGCAGAAGACCTATACCCATCTCCTTGGCTTTCTCAATCGCATATTGCAACAATTTCAAACCGTAGCCCTTGCGCTTGTAGTCTGGATGGATGCTGATGGGGCCGAAAGTCCAGGAAGGGAACACCGTTCCATCCTCAAGCACGAGTTCAGCCTTCGAAAACATTACATGGCCGATAATCCTATTGCCTTCTTCCATCACGAAATCCAACTTTGGGATGAAGTCGGGATTCTTTCGATATTGATTGAGCACGTAATGCTCTGTGCATCCAGGACGATATACATTCCAGAATGCCTCACGCGTAAGGTTCTCTACCGCACGGTATTCTTTAGGGGTTTCTAATCTGATAATCATATTTTTAGTTTTGCCCAATCATAATACTTTCTTCGCTCCGGGAATCAGTCTAACCAACCAAGTGAGCCCAAACGAACAGATGGTGGTAATAATGCCGATGAATATAAACTTGCCGAAGGCTCCTATCCAGATGCCGTCGGTGGCATACTGTAGGATTATCATCAGCAGCAGGTGGAAGATGTAGGCACCATACGACTGAGCGGCGCACCACTGCCAGAACTTGCTGTCCCAGTTTCCATACTCGCGGAATAGCCAGATCAGTCCAAAACAGATGAAGACACACAGAAGCGATTCGTAGATACCAAACCACTCTGTAACGAAAGCGTTCCATGCTCCGCCATCGCGAAGATAGATGCCCAATGCCAAAAGGCAACCAATTGTTAGCGAAATGGCTCCTGTTGTGTTACCCATCTTTTCGAGCCAAGCAAATCTTCGTGCCAGAATGCCGATGACGAACATCATGACGTATTGCAGATAGTGGGCGGGTTCCATCGGAAGCGGGATGATGCCAAAGGGCCAGATCCAATGATCCTGTGGACTGACCTGACGAATCAGATAACTGCCAATACCCACCACGCCACCAACTATCAGCAGACCGATGATGGTAGGTCTCGATGAGCACTCACCATCGATGGGCTTGCAAAATTGGCGAACCAAGGCATAAATAAGACAGAACACCAGCAGACTCTCGATATACCACATGTGCCCAATCTCCGGCTTGCCTGATAAAACAGAGATCAGTCCACCCATCAGCAACAGCGGGATTCCTAAGCGAATGAGTTTTTTCTGCACAAACACCTTTGCTCCTTGTTTATCGAAACTCGTGGGCACGAAATAACCTGAAATCAGGAAGAACAGTCCCATAAAGAAGGCCGCATTGACTGAGAAGAAATGCCATATCCATGGCATAAACTCGGCAGGATTGCTTGGCTGATAGGCCCAGTCGCCACCATCGCCGTATGCCTGACCAGCGTGGTGGAATATCACCAGCACCGTCAGGCACACCTTCAGATTGTCCAGATATAAAAGACGTTTCTTATTCATTTTCGCTACAAAGATAGCACATTCCACTGAATTTTGCAAATTCATGGTACTAAAATTCCACTCGGTAGGCGATATTGGGGAATGTCAGCGAGGTGAACTTATCCACAATTTCACGGGTCTTCAGGTCGAAGGTCTGACCTTGGAAGGTCTTCATCTGAAGGTACTCGAGGATGAAGTGGTGTGCGGTGCGTCGTTTGTTGATGGTGTACTTCACCGAGAAGGCATAACCCACGTTCATCTTCATCTGTGCGCTGTAGGGATCGGTGCCGTCGATTTCGGGGATGGACTTGTCGGCCCGCTTTGCGATGTCCTCGAAGGTGGTGCCCTCGGGGATGGGCGTGTAGCGGTCGCCCCCCATCAGCGTGAGTCGGCCGTTGATGCCGAAGACATTTTTCTTGGCCTTGCCGACCATCCACTCTTTGCCGCCGAGAATGTTCGTGATGTAGCCTCGGTCGTGGCGGGAGTGATGCCATTGACCCTGTGCGTCACGATATTCCGACTTAAAGAGGGTGGCGGTCAGCATGCCGTAGAGACCGTCTTTCAGATAGCGTTCCAGTGTGAGGTCGATACCATAGTTGCGGCCAGCACCATCGTTAGTGAGCGCTCGGTCCTGGAAGAAACTGATGTGATTCAATATTGAGTAAGTCGTTCCCTTCTCCACGGGCACATCGAAGAGCCATTGCCAATATGGCTCAATCTTCAGCATAGCATTCTCGCCGAGGCGCTGGGCAATGGAGACAGAGATATGATGCGAGCGGGTCAAACCAAGATCCTTGTTCGGATTGCCGTCAGCCATCGTCACAAAATACGTATCCGTCGATTCCTTACGACTGTTCAGGGCGTAGGCCAGTGAGAGGGTGCTTGACGGCGAGGTCTTGTACTGAACGCTGATACGAGGCTCCACAAGCCACTGGTTGTTCAGGTTGAACCACATCACGTTGACGCCTGCTACCGTCGAGAACCGACGGCTCAGTGCTATCTTGTGGTTGGAATAGAGACGCGTCAGGCCGGTGTTACCTTCCGACTCATAGACACGATAGAGTGGGCCGCCCGTCTCGTGAATCCAGTCGAGCCACGTGTTGAAGTCGAGGTGCTGATGCTCAAAGCCGTTCTGCATCGTGTAACGCGACGAGAACTTATGCTGGTGCTGGGTGCTAATGATGACGTTCCATTGCGAGTTGCGTCCGTCCATGCAGGGCGTCTTGGTTAAAAGTTCGTCATAGTTGTTCATGCCCAGTTTTCGGTATGCCCCTGTAAAGGCCACGCTGGAGTGGAGCGTGCCACCATTCTTAAAACGGTAGTTATGCGTGAGGCCCACGGCGCAGTTGCTTTGGCGCGACCATGAATCGTTCATGTCCCACAACGTCTCCCAGTCGCTCACGTCGGGTACTTCGTTTTCGTAGCGGTCAATTAGTCCCGTAAACCATACGGCGAAGGTTCCTGCCTTCTGCGTCGGCATGTTCAGTTTGAAACTCAGGTCCTGATAGTCAAGCGTTTCTTTCTCCATGTTGATGGCGTGCAGTTTTTTAGCGATTTCGAGGAAACTGTAACGGTAGTTCATCAGATAAGAAGCTTTGGATTTTTTCCCCAACGGTCCTTCCGAGGCGAAATCGACGCCCAGCGTGCCTACCTGCACGGCGTGCTCGTATTTGGTATTGTTGCCCACGCGCATCTTCATGTCGAAGGCACCGCTCAGTGCATTGCCGAACTCGGCGGGCATGGCTCCAGTGAGGAAATCGCTGTTGGCCAGCACCGTTCCGTTGAGCGATGTGAATACACCACCGCCGGCCTCTGTGATGTCAGCGAAGTGGTTGGGGTTCGGCACCTCGACACCTTCCACGCGCCACTGCAACATCTGGGGAGAGTTGCCGTGAATCGAGATGCCATTGGTGGCGCCACCCGTAGCCACGCCAGCAAACATCGAGGCCGTACGGGCAGGGTCGGCCATACCACCGGCATAGCGCGTGGCTTCTTCTACGCTGAACATACGAGCGCCCACCTGTGCCATCTCGTTCAGTGGCTGCTGCTTGTTGACACGAGGTTTGATTACCACCTCGCCAAGTTCAGAAATGCTTTCACGCATTCTCAACGTGAGTACCAACTCCTTACCAGAAGAAACCAACTGCTCCTTCAGTAGTACTGGTTCGTAGCCGATATAGCTGGCGCGTACCGAGTGTCGGCCTACAGGTACATTATAAATAATAAAGTTGCCGTCCGCATCAGATACGGTGGCTAAGGTAGTGCCATTGGCTTCGCCTTCGATCGTCATGACTCGGCCATCCAAGCGAGCTTGGCGGCTCTCGCTGCTCCGATCGTTTTCAACGGTAATCGTCACGCCAATCATTGGCTCGCCAGATGCTACGTCACAAACTTGTCCACGAATGGTTTGTGTGGTTTGGTTGATTTGACCTACGGTTTGGTTGATTTGAGCCTTCATCACTGAGGGCAATAGCAGCATCGCTATAGCTGCTCCTATAAACAATCTTTTCATCTTAGAAACTAATATTACCTTTCTTCTTTGTTTACTATCTTACACTATTGACGCTGCAAAAGTACGAATAGTTGCGAATAGTGACAAATATCTTTGCAAAGATACATAGGTTCCTCAGATACTTTTGCAAACCAACTCCATTTGATGAGCCCCCAAATGGTTGCCAATTTTGTTAAACTGGCTAAAATGAAAACTATTCCAATAATCGTTCTTGGTTTCATCATGACATTTAATATTTAAAGATTTACAATTAATTTGTACAATTTACGCTGCAAAGGTATTTTAAAATTTCATTCCCTCAAAATATTTGGGAAATTCTGCTGAGGTTTGTGATAAATGGGCATAATTGTGTGATGAAATGGCCAAAAAGTGATGATCAGGAGAAATAATTATCAATTGTCAATCGTCAATTATCTTTTTTTTGTACCTTTGCCGACTGTATGAACAAAGGTCACAAAGAAACCATCAACATCCGTGTCGTCAGTTGTGCTTTCATGGTGCTGGCGATAGCCATTTTCAAGCCCTTCGGACTCGAAGTGTGGCAATGGCAGGCCTATGTCCATTTGCTGGCAATACTTGCACTAGGCTTGTTCAGTTGTTTCCTGACGGAAATCATTCTGCGATACGTCATCCGCATGCCCCGTTCTTACGATCGTGGTGTTGGCTATATCATCAGCCGTAATCTCCGCTTCCAATGCATCAACACGCCGTTGGTGTCGTTGCTCATCTGTCTCTATCGCCACTTTGCGATGAGTGATCTGGTTGAAGGCAACAGACTGTCTTTAAGCAACTATTTGGAGACACTGGTGATTATCGCATTCCTCTCCTTCGCCATCGGACTCTATTGGCGATTTAAGTTTCGTAGCCGTTATCTGGCTGCAGAACTCGAGGAAACCAGGCTGCTGAACGAGCAACTGAAGAAATTGCAGAGTTCTAACGCAGGAGTCCCCCAACAAACGGGGGACGGCCTTTTGGCAGGGGGCACTAATCAGAATTCCCAGATAACACTTGAGGGTAACACCAATGAGCATGTGACTCTCGATATTTTAAACCTATTATATATAGAAGCAGTTGGCAACTATGTCAAAGTCTGCCAACTGCAAGATGATGAGGCTCATACTAATATGCTTCGCGCTACGATGAAACAGATGGAAGATAAGCTGCAGACCTATCCCATGATAGTCCGTTGCCATCGTGCCTTCATGGTTAATCTCGGCCAGGTGGAACAAATCTCCTATAATTCCAGGGCCATGCAACTTGTGATGCGTCACAGCAATGATGCCATCCCCGTCTCGCGCAGCAATGTCAACAAACTGAAAGAACTGCTGGGATAAGTTTCTTTACGTCCAAAACTCTTTTTCTCCTGTGTCCTCCATGATTCCCTGACATTTTGGACAGGTCTTACCGTCCCAAATACGGATATTATCGCTTCCACATTGCAAGCACAGACGTCCAACCTCACTCCTGTAGGATGGCGCGACGTCTGCAATGATACCACCCACAACAATATTTTGGATGGTCTTGCAGTCAGGGCAGGACACAGGTTTAATCTGTTGGCGGAACAAACCACGTCCCTCATACACCTCAGCCTCATAGCCACAGGTCTTGCAGCGATATTTCAGTTTCCAGGACATCTATGGTTCAATTGAGATGATCTGAAACTCATCTGCATCTGCCTGTACGGGGAACTTCTTGCGGAAATGCTGCAATGACTCCATGTCGATTTCTGCTGCTGCACTCTCCACCCTGCCAGGGATGCATTGTGCAAGGGTGTGGCCGTAGGCATTAATGATGGCTGAGTCGCCCGCATGATTGCAAATCCCCATGTCATCACCAGAGATATTTGCCCCTATCACAAAACACTGATTTTCCAATGCACGTGCCCTGATGAGCGTATGCCATACCTCGCTACGACTCTGGGGCCAGTTGGCTACATAGATGATGGCATCGTAGTCACCACGATTGCGTGAGAATACGGGGAAACGGAGGTCGTAGCACACCTGCAACAGGAACCGTACGCCTCGCCATTCAACTATCACGCGTCGTTGACCAGCCACAAATGCATCCGCCTCGCCTGCATAGCCAAAGAGATGATGTTTGTCGTAATAGTCGTAAGTGCCATCAGGTCGGACAAAGAACAGACGGTTGCGGGGCTGCTCTTCCTTATCCTTGATGGCGATGCTTCCAGCAACGGCGGCATCCAGACGGTTTGCCTGTTGCTGCATCCAATTGAGTATCCGTGGTCCATGCTCCACGGAACCTTCTGCCATAAAACCTGTTGCAAAGGTTTCTGGCAACACGTAAAGGTCGGCTTCTGGCTGCTGGTTCAGCAAGTCAGTTGCAAACTGGAGCGTCCACTCCAACTGTTTTGTACGGATGCAGTTTTGTATGATGGCGATTTTCATTTGTCGATGATTTATCTGTACCTTTTGGCCTATTTTTCGTTGTATTTTATATTGCTGCAAAGATAGCAAAAGTAATTCAAACAACCAAAGAGTTTCGCCCGTTTTCTACATTCGCTGCTCCAAAATTTGGTGTTTCGCTCACTTATTCGTATCTTTGTGCCCGTTATGAAAGAATGTTTCTAATGAAGAGGATATGAAAAAGGTACTATTTTCAATTGCCATTATTGTTGTAGTAGCAACAATGGTTTCGTGTGGAGGCAAGACTGCAAAAGGCGGTGATAACGACTCGACGGCATTAGCCGACAGCGCAGTGACGACGGCTTCTACCGAGTTATGGACAGAAGAGGCTGTAGAGACTCAGATCAGGAAGATGTACGATCGTCTGAATGATATGGACAAGAATGGGGTGATTAATATCACCACGTTGGAAGATGAGTTCTGTAGCAGTTACTACCTCGACCTCCGCAATGCCATCCGTAAGGCAGTAGAGAATGCTACTGGCGACGACCAGATGTTCTTCGGTGATGAGGAAGGTTATCGTTTTCTGGCAGGTATGCCGACCCCGTTGGCAATAGAACAGATCAAGGTGGATTTGTTGACGGGTGATATGGCTCAGGCACAGGTGAGATTCAAAGGTGCTGACGAGGAGAACGGGTTCATGCGGTTAGAACTGGACTTGGAAAACGGTGCGTGGCGTGTAAAGAACTTCGATCAGCCGGAGGCATTCGGTCCTGGTGGCGTTCTGAAGATGATGGAGGACTTTGCCCGTGAGCATGGCATCAATTAAGGAAAGTAAAAACAAATCCCGCCAACTGGCGGGATTCATTTTTTTATTTGTTCTCAGCGTCGATGGCCTTGATCTTTTCGCGAACAAGGTTCATCTCGTCCTTCAGTTTCTGTACCTTGCGATTCATCTCATCGATGAGACTATTACCTTTCTTCGAACTGGCATTGAGGAAACCAAGGTTGTTCTCATAGGTCTGAACCTCTTGTTTGATGGCCTCGTACTGACGGAACAGGCGGGCACGCTCGTTGTCGAGAGCATTCTCTCCACGCTCTGCCACCTGTTTCAAGTTTTGTTTGAAGTTGGTGAGGCGCTTTTTGGCCACACTGATGTTCAGTTCCTTATAGAGTTTGTCGAGAATGGCGTGATACTCCTCATAAATTTTGTCCTTCTCCTTGTAGGGCACATGTCCGATGGACTGATATTCCTCTACGAGTTGCTGCACCTTCTCCTGGATGCCTTCGCCAGCCTCTTCGGCTACAGCCTTCAGTTTCTCAATGACCTCACGCTTCTTGTCGAGGTTGGTATGCTCCTCGCCGCGCTGACCTGCACCGGCTGCGTTGCGCGCCTCGAAAAATTTGTTGCAGGCTCCGAGGAATTCCTCCCACAGTTGGTCGCCTAGTTTCTTAGGCACCATACCGATGGTCTTCCATTCTTTCTGGAGGGCAATGAGTTTGTCGCTGGTAGATTTCCAATCGGTGGAGTCTTGCAGGGCTTTAGCTTTCTCGATGAGGGCGCGCTTCTTTTCGGCGTTCTCCTTGAAGGTGTCCTTGAGCCCCTTAAAGTACTGGGCCTTACGTCCGAAGAAATCGTCGCAAGCAGCACGGAAACGTTCGAATATCTTCACGTTCATCTTTTGCGGAGCAAAACCAATGGTCTTCCACTCTGTCTGTACGTCAATGATTTCCTTCGTGTGCTTCTCCCAGTCGCTGCTACCTTTGTTCTCCTCAGCGGCGATGGCTTCCACCTTTTCGCAGAGGGCGGTCTTACGGGCCAGATTGTCTTCCTCCTTGGCACGGATGCCCTCGAAGTGCTGTTGGTGGCGCTTGTTGATGATAGTGGATGCTGCCTTGAAGCGGTTCCAAATCTCCTCGCGGAGGTCTTTGTTGACAGGACCAATCTCGCGGTATTCTGCATGGAGTTTCTGTAACTGATGGAAAGCGCTGATGACATCAGGCTCGTCGGCCAGACGCTCTGCTGCCTCACAGAGTTTGGTCTTCAACTCAAGATTCTTCTTGAAGTCATATTCACGGGCCTCGTTATTGAGTTTCAGCAGATCATAGAACTGCTCGACGTAAAGTTGGTAGTTACGCCAGAGTTCACTAGCCTTCTCAGCGGGTACGTTTTTAATCTCACGCCACTCTGTCTGGAGTGCCTTGAACTCCTGATATGATTTGTTGGCCTCTTCAGGCGAGGTGATCATTGCCTTGATCTTCTCAATGATGGCAAGTTTCTTTTCGAGGTTCTCCTGTTTCTCAGCCTCCTGCTCTTTGAAGAGTTTGGCGCGTTTCTCCTTGATAATACCCATCTCAGCCTTAAACACTTCCTCGTCTTCATCGGGAGTAATTTGGTAAGCCTCTGGATCACCGCCAGCATCAAGGTAGGCTTTGAGATTAGCTTCGCGCTCGGCAAAGTGCAGTTTGTAGAATACAGTCTTCAGATAGTCGACCTCTTCTTTCTGTAGGGGCTCATCGCCATGGGCAATGTCCTTGATGCGGTCGATCACCTCCTTTTTCGTCGTATAGACCTTCTGAGGCTGCTCTTCCTCGACTGGTGTCTCCACTTCCTCAACAAGAGCCTCCGGTTCCTCAGCCGGAGCCTCTACGTTTTCGGCTGGAGCCTCCACTTCTTCGGTTGGGGCTTCTGCTTCGATTGCTTGCTCGGTTACTACTTGAGAAGTCTCTTCTGCCTGTGGCTCTTCGGCTGGCTGAGTGCTTACTTCTTCATTGATTACCTCGTTTGTGCCCATTTCGAGGGCCTTGTCTTGAGAGTCCATCATTTAACTTGTTTAGTTACTGACTTTGGTATTACGGTGTTGTCACCGTCAATATTGTCGTCCGAAGTGGGCGATTTGGGGTCAAAATTAATACAAATTATTGAATTGACCTAATATTTTGCATTTTTTTTGATAAAATATAGGCTAAACTAGTCTTTTATGACGGAAGAACCACCAACAAATGCCTGAAACTGCTATTGAAAGGACGATAGCGATGACGAATCCCCAAGGCTTGGCTTCCATGCCGTTGACGAGGTTCATACCGAACATTGAGGTAATCAATGTGGGTATCATCATGATGATGGTAACAGATGTCAGGGTACGCATCACCGTGTTCATGTTGTTGTTGATAATACTCTGATAGGTATCCATCGTCGATTCTAGGATGTTGGAGTAGATGCTGGCTGTCTCACGGGCCTGACTCATCTCAATATTGACGTCTTCAATCAGGTCGGCATCAAGTTCGTCGATCTGCAATTTGAACTTCAGTTTCGAAAGCAGGGTCTCATTGCCTCGGATAGAGGTGATGAAGTAGGTGAGTGAGTCCTGAAGACGGCTCAAGCCGATGAGGCTCTCGTTGTTCACCTCCTTGTCGAGGTTGCGCTTGGCCTTATCGACGAGCATTGAGATCTGCTTCAAACGTTTCAGGTACCAGACGGCACTGGAGAGAAAGAGACGGAAGATCATATCTACATGGTCGGTGAAGCCCTCGCCACGCTTCTGCTGGAAACTGACAAAGTCAATCATCATGTTTGTCTCGTAGAAGCAGACGGTGATGGTGACATCGCGCTTGTGGATGATACCCAACGGCACGGTGGTATAGGGGGTCCTCGACCGGATCTCCTTGACATAGGGGATACGGAGGATGATAAGCATCCATCCGTCGTCGTACTCATAACGGGCACGCTCGTCGGTATCGCTGATGTCCGACATGAAATAGTCGGGGATGTTGAACTTCTCTTCGAGTTCGCGCTGGTCTTCTTCGGTGGGACATGTCACCTGTATCCAGCAATTGGGCTGCCACTCTGAGAGTTGGGTCAGTCCGCCTTGGGTGTTCCAGAATGTCTTCATTGTGCTAATCCTTTTTTCTTTTGTGAAATGGTTTTAGCGGCAAAGGGATTAGCAGCCTTGCTCGCCATCCCCCGCCATTACGAATTGTAATTTTCCGCCGGGTAATCGTCCATAATTTTGTTACTAATTTGGTTTATCGGGTGCAAAGATACAAATTTTTTGGAAACAAATGATAATAAATCGAATAATTTTATTCACAAATCAAAAAAAATACAATTTATAAGCCTTTATGGCAGCAACGGCGACTCATTGATTAATCCCAGTTCCTGTAGGATGGGAATGACTGTCTCGGGAGCATGTTGCTGTACTTCATCAACTTTGGCATATTTTTCTTTCAAGACAGGATGGTCTTCGAGTAGTTGGTTCATCATTTTCTGGTCAACGGCCTCCACAGTATTGGAGTTGGGGTAGAATACGTAGCACATATAGTCCTCTTTGTACTTAGATGCCGCAATGGCACCGCCAATAACGCCAAACATCATAGACGAGTATGCGGTCTGTTTAATGGCTTTAGTACTGAGGGCTGTAAATAGAAAATACTCATGTGAGAAAATGCAGGCAGGGGCATACCAGTTGCCGAACTTCGTGTGCTGGTATGAGAGGCCGCGGCAGTTGATATAGAGTGAGTCGTGGTACAAAATGAGACGAGCCTCTTTTTTGAGTATCTTGTCTGTCTTCTTGTCGTCCGTTACAGGTTTGAAACTGGCTCCTCTGTGCCAGAGCGACTTGTTGCCAGAGCGGTATTCAAACCGAAGGTTTTCTACTGTGTGCCAGATATTTGACTGATAGTCACCGAATGACAGACAATAACCGTCTTGGGCTTTCCCTGATAATGATAGAATCAGAAAGAAAAGCAGGCAAATATTCTTTTTCATGCTCATCATGTTATAAATGATATCTGATACCGATGTTAATTGAGAAACGACTGAAGCCATTGACGTATTCGCTGTCGTTTCCGTTAAAATCTTTTTGTCCCGAGAAAGTGGCTTTGTGGTTCTGAATGTCCAGTCCTATGCCGACAGAACGATTCAGCAGGTATTCAATACCGAGGGCTGACTTCCAGCCAAATCCTCCGTGACTTTCGCCTTCTTCACTATAGATGGCATAGCCGATACCTGCCTCGACAGTGGCGATCCAGGTTTTACCGATATGCCCACCATATATGAGTGAAGCCTCGATATGATGCAGTTTGATCGTGTCGTCATACCAGTAGTCGATGGGATAGCTTGTCTGACTGTAATCATAGTCAACGCCGAAACCGAATCCGTAGTATGGCAGATAGCGATAGCCTAAGTTATAACCCATGCCAAACCGCCAGGAATATGCTATGTGTGGTGTGAAAACTTTCGACGTGATCCAGCCTGGAGAGGCATTTAAGATTAAGGTGTGTTTCGTCGTCCTCTCCTGTTGGATATCTTCACTCGTCACAGGTTCTTGGGCCTGTACGCCCATCCATGTCATACAGCCTATTAGCAGCGTTATGACCTTAATTGATTTTGTATTTTTCTTCATATCTTATTGATGTTAATATCTGATTATATGTAAAAGGAGTTTTTCCATCCCTTGAGCATGGCTTTCCTGCCTTTCAACTCGTGGGGAATCTGGCCTGCGGGTGTCCCGTTTCTTGGGAAGTAGCAGGTGCCGTCTTTGAGACGGATAAACCAGATGATATCCCCGACATCCAACAATTCATCGATTGGCAGATGACCGCTACTTGTTGTCATTGCATAATCGAAAGGTATGCCTGTCTGTGTCAGTGCATGGGCAAAGTCCTCGAAGAAATTCGTTGCATAATAGATGTATGGCATGGTTGGTGTCCTTGATTTACCGTTGTATTTGTTCTTGACAGCAAGAGTGGCATAGAGCCTGTCGGCTTTCTCACGAAGAGAGAGACCCTGCAAAGAGGTGTAGGATTCTTTTTCTGGCTTCAGACTTTTGATGCGCTCTTGATATGCCAACTCGCTGGTGTATCTCTCATCATCAAGCACTTGCTCAATTGGTGGGTTTTCTATGATGCCTGTAGTCCTGGCATTTTTGGGACCACTCATTCCTTTTCGAATCATTCGGGCATAGAGGGTGGTGGATGGTTGATTATTCAGGTTGCGACCGTCAAAATCATAAAGTTGATAGGTAAGGATGTGTCGATTTTTGTTGGTCTCCACTGTCTTTTGGGCTACTTGACAGATTTCACGGTATTGTATGTTGATGCGCTTGCTGGAGATGGCTTTGCTCTCGTAACTCAGTATTGGGTAGTCCTTAGGTATGTTGAACTGGCATGGTGACATAATCTCCTTGAAATGGTGATAGATGAAGATGTCGAGAATGTCGTTTTTCCTTAGATGTTCTATTCGTATGGTGTCCATATTGTCTGATAAGGGCAGATAAGTATGTATCTGAGGTTTGAAGAGAGGATAGGTGTTGATGAGGCGTATGCTACCGTCTGGCTTGACAATTCTGATACCCATGACGGTAAGTTTATGAAAGAGGAAGTCGGTGATGTCTTCTTGCTTTGAATAGGGAATGCAAGAGAGGGTCAAGGCCGCATTGTCGTTGTTGATGAAATAGCGGGTACGGTGAAGGTGCTCACTTTGTTGCTTTTTCTGGTATTCAATGTGATTGTAGTCGGCTATGATGACGGCTGGTGCATCTTTGTATTTGGTAGGTATGGCGTTTATTTGGAATTGCGGAAGATTCATACCCCAGACCTTCTGTTCTATTTGCGTAGCGTATTTGTAATACTGGCTTTCGACATGCTTTGGGGAGGTAGAGGTGACGCTGACATTGGCAAGTCTGATGTTGGCGGTCTCTAACGGAATGGTGCCGATGTCTTCAGCCAGACAATGACGTGTAACGGTCTTATAGGCGATATGACTGATCTTTGCGACGACTTCCTTTTGGTTACATGGAATGACGAACTGGCCGTTTAGATTACTGATGCCTTTGTTTAGCAGGCTATCGGTTGTCGAGAAAAGGGTTATGCTGGCATTGGTGATAGGAAGACCCTTTTCGTTGACAAGGCGTCCGATGAGTTTGTAGGGGCGCTTCTGAATGCACTCCACCAGTAAAATGGAGTCACCCCTGTTGGTCAGGCTGATAGGGTAGAAACCAATGCAGACACGGATGGCATCGGCTATGGTAAGCGAGTCGAACTGTTGGGTGACGGTGAAATCTTCAAGGTCGTTGTAGATGAAGATGATACGTTGTCTCTCTGTGGCATGGCTTAGGTCTGTCAATACCTTTGCCATAGGGTAGTCCTTGTAATGGCGACTTACCCGTTGTGCCAGAAGTACAGACGATAGGGAAGTTAGAAGAAGGAAGATTGCAACAGTTCTTTTCATTTGACTAGAATCGTGTTTTGCCGATATTCTACATGAATATTCTCAAACGCATCCAACGTGTGGATGATGTCATCGACGGATTCCGATTGGTGCCAGTCATAGTAGAGACGTAAGGTGCGGGGCGGCTCGTTGAGGAAACGAAGTTCCACCTTATTATATATAGCGATGTCAGAGAGAATCTGTTCGAGTGTGGCATCCTCGTAATGGATAACGGCGGGTGCTACGGAGTGCGACGGCTGTTCTGTGGTAGGTTCAGGTACCGAACGTGAAGGTGCAGGTCTCCAGAACTGAATATAGATGGCGAAAGCCATGCCCGACAGCAAAATAAGTAGGATAGCGAGGTGATACCATGCAAAATGGGTCCGTAACTGGCGGAGTCCGCTTGACAGGTGCTTATAGACAGCAATTCGACTGATACCCATGTCTTGGGCAATCTCGTTGTATTTCTTCTTGCCGAGGAAGTGCTGACTCATGATGTGTTGCGTCTTGGGAGACAGTTGGGTGTCCATATAGTCGAGCACCTCGTCGTATGGTGGTTCTTCATAATTGGTGTCTTCGTCGTTTGGAGACAAGATATTGGTGCATTCTTTGACAACTCGCTGGTGTTTCAAGAGATTCATGCATTTATTGCGTACACAGACAATCAGATAGTTTTCTGCCTGTGGTTCATTCAGTTCTTTTCCTTTTGACAGTAGTTCTGTGAATACATCGCTCACGATGTCACGTGCTTCTTCCTCATCATGAAGCAGTGTACGGGCTGTGAGCAGCATACGTTGATAGTGCTGCTCATAAAGGCTTTCTATGTCTGCGTTTTTATGCATGGGTTTATATATAGTACAACCGAGAGTCGGAAATGCTAACCTCATAGAAAAGAAAAATCCGCAAACTGCGGATTTTTCTTTGCCTTGTCCGTTATGATTTCTCGGGAATGTCCTCGAGTGTCTTTTTCAGGAGTTCCCAGAAGGGTTCGACGGTGGCGATGAGGGCGCGCTCCGTAGTGGTATGCGGTGACTTCATCGTGGGACCAAATGATACCACGTCGAGGTGTGGATATTTGCCCAGGATGATGGAGCACTCCAGACCGGCATGATCCACTTGGATGATACCGTCCTGTCCGAAGAGTTCCTTGTACTCTTTCAGCAACAGATGGAGGATGGGGGATTCTGGATTTGGATCCCAACCGCCATACGAACCGGCTGTCTCGACCTTCATGCCTGCCATATTGAAACAACTCTCGAGAGTCTTTACAATATAGTCCTTCATGTCTTCACGACTTGAGCGGGCGAGAATCTTTAGCATCGACTTGCCTTCGCCGATGTTGATGATGGCGAGGTTGCTGGAGGTCTCTACCACACTGGGGTAGGAGGGGATCATACGGATGACACCATCGTGGCAGCCATAGATGGCGTTGATGAGGTTGTCTTGAATCTCCACAGGCACCTCCTTTTTCGGTGTTTCCACATCCTCGCAGATGACCTCAATACCACTCTCAATGCCTTTGTATTCATCGGTGAAATCGTCGAGCCAGTCTTGGGCGAGTTCCTTCAGCATGGCGACGTTCTCCTTCGGCAGTGTCAACACGGCTTCTGCCTTGAAGGGGATGGCGTTGCGCATGTTACCTCCCTGCCATGATGCTAGGCGAGCCTCACACTCTTCGATGGCCTCACGGACGAGGCGTACCAATAGTTTATTGGCATTGGCACGACCCTCGTGGATCTCCAAG
>JAGCPK010000059.1 GCA_017965725.1 Prevotella sp. | reverse complement strand
TGTTTCTGGTGCTCGATCGAGAGCGGCTCTTTGACACTGAAAGAGCATGAGGCTGCGAGGTGGCTCAGCAAAGATCAGTTCGACAGCGTAGATTGGCTGCCTGCTGATAGAATTGTTGTGAAAGCGTTAAAGAATAACATTTTTTCTTGGTGTATTCCTTGATTTTCACTACCTTTGCAGAAATTTTAGGAAAATGAGATACGGAATTATCGGAGTGGGAGCCATTGGCGGCTATTATGGCAGTAAAATGGCTTATAGTGGACAGGAGGTGCACTTCCTGTCGCATAGCGACTATCAGTATGTGAAGGAACATGGCATGCAGGTGGATTCCTGCGATGGCTCGTTTCATCTGGATCACGTGAATGTATATCAGCATGCTCAGGATATGCCGAAGTGTGATGTCGTATTGGTAGGATTGAAAACCATCAACAATCACCTGCTTCCTGAACTGTTGCCTCCTCTGTTGCATGAGCGTACCGTAGTGGTGCTGATACAGAACGGTATCGGTGTGGAGGCTGACGTGCAACAGATGTTCCCTGATGTCCAACTGGTGGCGGGTCTCGCTTTTATCTGCTCTGCCAAGACGGAGCCAGGACGCGTGAATCATCAGTGCTATGGCAGCATCAACCTCGGCAACTACTCCTGCAAGGACGAAAGTGTCTTCAATGCCATCCTCGACGATTTTACAAATGCAGGCATACAGGCGGCATCCGTACCTTATGAGGAGGCCCGTTGGAAGAAGGCTGTGTGGAACATGCCGTTTAATGGCATGACCGTTGCCCTGAACACCCGCACGGACCTTTTGTTGAAAAATCCAGCCACCCGTCAACTTATCCGTGACCTGATGATGGAGGTGGTAGGTGCCTCGCGGGCCCTCGGCATCAGTGGTGTGGATGAGGCCTTCGTGGAGAAGATGATCCAGATGACAGATGAGATGACGCCCTATTCACCCTCGATGAAACTCGACTACGATTTCCACCGCCCGATGGAGATACATTATCTATATACACGACCCATTGAGATAGCACGTGAGGCTGGTTTCAGGATGCATAAACTGGAGATGCTCGAGGCCGAACTGAGATTTCTGTCTAAAAGTATGTGAAATATTTGGCAGTCTCGCTGAATATTCATAAATTTGCAGAAGATATTCGCGACTGTCAAAATGAAGTATATTTCCCTCCCTGATGAGCAAGTGCGCCCTCTGCCGTTTTACTTGGCGATGGAGGAATATGTGGCGCATCATCTCAACGAGCCCGACGCCTTTTTCATGTGGCAGGTGGCGCCTACTGTCATCTGCGGACGTAACCAGGTGGTGGAGAACGAGGTGAACCTTGATTATTGTCGTGAGCACGATATCCATGTGGTGCGTCGCAAGAGTGGGGGAGGATGCGTGTATGCCGATATGGACAACGTGATGCTGTCGTATGTCACCACGGAGCAGAATGCAGGCATCGCCTTCAACAGTTTTGTCAATATGGTGCTGCTAGTACTTCGGAAAATGGGCGTAAAGGCCACGGGCACCAGTCATAACGACATCATGATTGGCGACAGGAAGGTGTGTGGCACGGCATGCTATCAGTTTGGTGGCGGTTGCATCGTCCACTCGACGCTACTCTACGATACGAACATGGAACACATGCTTCACGCCATCACCCCAGGGCCAGAGAAACTGGAGAAGAAAGGCA
The DNA here is from genome assembly GCA_017965725.1 of Prevotella sp. Taxonomy (GTDB): domain Bacteria; phylum Bacteroidota; class Bacteroidia; order Bacteroidales; family Bacteroidaceae; genus Prevotella. Next base: position 4,403 of record JAGCPK010000059.1, on the reverse strand, counting down.
TCCAGAGCGTGCGCCAGCGCATCACGTTGTTGAAGGATTACACGTCACTGGGCCTCGAGGAGATTAAGACACTGATACGCGAGACGCTCTGTGAAGGGGAACGGATACTGTCGTCCGAGCAGGTGGCGGAGATTGAGAAAATGAAAGATTGAAAGTATAAATTGTTTAATTGTTAAATTGTAGTTTTCAAGATGTCAATAAAACAAGAGATAATGAACAAGGTGAGGCAGACGTGTCTGCACGACAAACACCTGGAGTTGGGAGCCACGATGGTTGAGTTCGGAGGCTTCGACATGCCCCTGCTTTACCAGCATGCAGGTATCGCCCCGGAGCACATGGCTGTGCGTGAGCGCGTGGGTCTCTTCGATGTCTCTCACATGGGTGAGGTGACGGTGTGTGGCAAGGATGCTGAACGCTATGTGAACCACATCTTCACGAACGACGTGACGGGGATGCCCATAGGGAAGATCCTCTACGGTATGATGTGCTATGAGAACGGCGGCACGGTGGATGACCTGCTCGTCTATAAGGTGGGCGAGAATAGTTTCTTCCTCGTGATCAATGCGTCGAACATCGACAAGGACTGGGCGTGGATGCAGCAGCATGCGAAGGGTTTCAAAATCGACCTGCAGAACCGCAGCGACTTCTATGGACAGATTGCCCTACAGGGGTCGGAGAGCGAGGATGTGATGGAACGGGTGTTAGGCCTGGCTTGTGCAGAACTGAAGTTCTATACCTGCAAGGTGGTAGAGGATATAATCATCTCCCGTACGGGTTATACGGGTGAGGACGGCTTCGAGGTGTATGGCTCGCACGACTTCATCCGCGACTGTTGGGATAGACTCATTGCCGCTGGTGTGCAGGCTTGTGGCTTGGGCTGTCGCGACACCCTGCGCTTCGAGGTGGGACTTCCCCTCTATGGCGATGAACTATCGGAGGATATCACGCCCATCATGGCAGGTCTCGGCATGTTCGTGAAACTCGACAAAGCTGAGTTTATCGGGAAGGAGGCACTTGCTAAGCAGAAGGAAGAAGGCCCTGCCAAGAAACTCGTGGGTATCGAACTCTTTGATAAGGCCATCCCCCGTCATGGTTATACCGTGCTGAACATGGACGGTGAACCTATCGGTGAGGTAACGACGGGTTACCATGCACTCTCTACCGACAAGAGTGTCTGTATGGCACTCGTGGATAGTCAATATGCCAAACTCGACACCGAGGTGCAGATACAGATCCGTAAGAAGGTGTTCCCTGGCAAAGTGGTGAAAAAACAGTTCTACCAGAAGAGTTATAAGAAATAAATTGTCAAATCGTAAATTGTCAAATAGTAATCAATATTATGTCAAAGGTAATTGAAGGACTCTACTACTCGGAGTCGCACGAATATGTAAGAGTAGAAGGTGATTTTGGTTTTGTGGGTATCACGGACTATGCCCAGAATGCACTGGGTAATGTGGTGTATGTGGATATGCCCGATGTGGATGACGAGGTGACGGCTGGTGAGGAGTTTGGCGCCGTGGAGAGCGTGAAGGCTGCCAGCGACCTGATCTCTCCTGTCAGCGGAACTGTCGTGGAGATTAACGAGGCGCTGGAGGATACCCCCGAACTCATCAACCAGGATGCTTTTGAGAACTGGATTATCAAGGTGGAAATCTCTGACAAGTCTGACCTCGACAACCTCATGGATGCCGCTGCCTACACTGCTTTCTGCGAGAAGTAAATTGTAAATCGTAAATCGACAAATTTAAATGTATAAGTATTTCCCTCATACAGAGGATGACCTGAAGGCGATGATGGAGAAGGTTGGGGTGAGTAACCTTGACGAACTCTATGCCCAGATCCCTGAGGCGATTCGTTTCCGTGGCGACTATAATCTGCCTTCGGAGATGAGCGAGATGGAGGTGCGAAAAACTTTCGAGAAACTGGGTGCGCAAAACAAACAACTGACCTGTTTCGCAGGAAAGGGCGTTTATGACCATTACATCCCATCTGTCATTCCAAGTCTGGTTCAGCGTTCTGAGTTCCTGACGTCCTACACGCCCTATCAGGCAGAGATCTCGCAGGGTACGCTCCACTATATCTTCGAGTACCAGAGCATGATGACTGAACTTACTGGCATGAACATCTCGAATGCCTCGATGTACGACGGCTCTACCGCTTGTGCTGAGGCGATGATGATGGCTGTGGCTGCTGGTAAGAAACAGAACAAGGTACTGGTGTCTAAAACTATAACTACTGGTAGAAACCATGTGCTGAGGGAGTATGCCAAGCAACATGGTATAGAACTGGAGTGGATTCCACAGAAGGATGGTGTGACTGACTTCTCGTCTCTAAAATCCCAACTCTCTGCAGGCGATGTGGCAGGTGTCATGGTTTCTCAACCCAATTCTTTTGGCATAGTAGAAGATTACACTGGTTTTGCTGAGACCTGTCATGAGCATAAGGCACTCTTCATCATGGATAGCATCGCTGCTGACCTCGCTATACTGAAAACACCTGGCGAGTGGGGTGCTGACATCGCTGTGGGTGACGGTCAGAGCCTGGGTATCCCCATGCAATGGGGCGGTCCATACGTGGGTTATATGTGCTGCACAGAGAAACTGATTAGAAAGATGCCTGGTCGCATCGTGGGTATGACTAAGGATAACAGAGGACAAAGAGCATTTGTGCTGACGCTTCAGGCTCGTGAACAGCATATCCGTCGCCAGAAGGCTACCTCGAATATCTGTTCAAACCAGAGTCTGATGGCGCTTTGGGTCACCATCTATATGTCTGTCATGGGTAAACAAGGTCTTAAGGAGGCTGCTCAGCGTTCTTACGATGGTGCCCATTATCTGTGCGAGGAACTGCTGAAGACAGGTAGGTTTAAGTTGATTTATGATCAGCCTTTCTTTAATGAATTTACGGTGAGGTATGATGGTTTGCCTATGCGTCTTTACTTCAAACTTATAGAAAATGGAATCTTGATTGGTCATCCCGTCGGATCCGATGGCGACATTCAAATAGCCGTGACCGAAAAGAGAACCAAGGAAGAAATGGACAAACTAGTAGAATTAGTGAGATGAACAATCGATTATACGGTAATTTAATCTTCGAACTCTCGAAGTCTGGCCGTAAAGGCTATACCCTGCCCAAAAGCAATATTGGCACTTATGAGATACCAGCCTCCATGCGTCGTGCGGAGGATGCAGAATTGCCTGAGTGCGACGAACTGACGGTGGTGCGCCACTATACCAATCTTTCGAATAATAATTTTGGTGTTGATACAGGCTTTTATCCTTTAGGCTCTTGTACCATGAAGTACAATCCTAAAATCAACGAGGAGATTGCTGCTTTGCCACAGTTCCAGAACCTGCATCCAGATCAATCCCATAACACGGTTAAAGGAGCCAAAGCTGTGGTAGATATGCTGGAGGACTATCTGAAAGAACTGACAGGTATGGCCGGTTTCTCTTTTAGGCCATACGCTGGTGCTCATGGTGAACTAACAGGGTTGATGGTTATCAAAGACTATCACCGTGATCCTCGTAATAATGGTATGAACCGTACGAAGGTGATTGTTCCCGATAGCGCTCATGGTACCAACCCTGCCTCGGCTGCTGTTTGTGGCTATGAAATCATTGAAGTGAAGAGTAGGCCTGATGGTCAGGTTGATTTCGACGACTTGAAACGTATCGTGGATGAACAAGGTCCCAACATCGCTGCTATGATGATGACCAACCCCAACACCCTCGGACTCTTTGAGACACAGATTCCAGAAATCACAAAACTCATCCATGACTGCGGTGGGTTGATGTATTACGATGGTGCCAACCTGAACCCCATGTTGGGTGCCTGTCGCCCGGCCGATATGGGCTTCGACGTGATGCACATCAACCTGCATAAGACTTTCTCTACACCTCATGGCGGAGGTGGTCCTGGCAGTGGTCCTGTTGGCGTACGTGATGGTTTGCAGTTGTACCTCCATCATGACGTTTCGCCCAATTATGGTAACTTCGGTGTGATGATGAAGGCACTTGCTTATGTTCTCTCCCTGGGGCGTGAGCATGTTAAAGATGTGGGCCCCCTTGCTACGCTCAATGCCAACTATATCAAGGAGTCGTTGAAAGATGTCTATGAACTCCCCATTGATACGACTTGCTGTCATGAGTTCGTTTTCGATGGGTTGAAGGATAAGAGTACGGGTGTTACCACGATGGATGTGGCAAAGCGGTTGCTCGACTACGGCTATCATGCACCGACGATTTATTTCCCGCTACTCTTCCACGAGTCGCTGATGATTGAACCCACGGAGAGTGAGTCGAAGGAGACACTCGACGGTTTCATCGCCGTGATGCGACAGATTGCCGAAGAGGCGAAGAATGATCCTGAACTGGTGAAGACGGCACCCCATACGACACCCA
>JAGCPK010000058.1 GCA_017965725.1 Prevotella sp. | reverse complement strand
GATGGATACGACCATTGGGCGCGATGGGGAAATTGAGCAGCAGCGTAGAGTTCCGTCCCACTGATTTATAATAGGTGTCCATCAGTTTCGACAGACTTTTCACGTGTTCATTCTCTGTCTCATGGTAGAACCAGCCCGGACGGATGCTCGTATTCGTCTCTCCCGGACACCATACATCGCCATCTTCCACACCATAGTGCAGCATGTGCCAGGGCGTTTCGCCCTTCGAAGGCATCAGACTCCAGTTGGTCTCACCCACATTGCCGGCCTCTGTACCAACCCAACGCAGGTCACCGCGGTCGCCGCCATCGTTCCAGATGACAGCTTTGGGCTGCAGTTCACGAATCATACGGAATGTTTCAGCCCACCCGTAATAGGTTTTTCCGTCTATCTTGCGTGTCTCGTTCGCACCGCCATACCAACCGTCGCCACCGTTAGCCCCATCGAACCACACTTCGAAAATCTCTCCGTAGTTGGTGAGTAGCTCGCGCAGCTGGTTGCGGAAGTAGGTGACGTATTCCGGACGGCCATAGTCTTTGTGGTTACGATCCCAAGGCGAGAGATAGACGGCAAACTTCAATCCCTCTTCACGACAAGCATCAGCCAGCTCGCGCACCACATCGCCCTTACCGTTTTTCCATGGCGTATTCTTTACCGAGTATTCCGTATAGGCACTTGGCCACATGCAAAAACCGCAATGGTGTTTGGCTGTGAAAATGATACCCTTCATACCAGCCTGCTTACACACCCTCGCCCACTGCCGACAGTCGAGATCCGAGGGATTGAAGAGTATCGGGTCTTCATTGCCGAAGCCCCACTCCTGATCGGTATATGTGTTCAGCGAGTAGTGGATAAACGCATACATCTCCATCTCCTGCCAGCGCAGTTGGTTCTTGCTGGGCAGTGGCCCGAAAGGCTTAACCCAGTCTTGAGCCATTGTATTCATCACCAAGATGAACAGCGTCAAGCCGATTGTCAATAATCTCTTCATATTTTGTTGTCTTTTTTGTTTTGGAGGAATTCGGAAGGGGTCATGCCGTATTCGGCCTTGAAGTTCATGGTGAAACTTTTCACGGTGGTAAAACCTACAGCGTAGGCGATTTCTGTAATCTGCATCTGTGAGGTTTCCAACAACGCCTTTCCGCGCTTGATGCGGATGGTGCGGATAAACTCTGCAGGGCCTTGTCCGGTGATGGCCATCAGTTTCTTGTAAAGTGTGGAGCGCGACATGGCCACCTCAGCCGCCATTGTCTCAACAGAGAATTCGGAATCACTGATGTTTTTCTCGACCAAGGCGATGGCTCTCTTGATAAACTGCTCGTCGAGAGGGGTGATAGTGATCTCGCTGGGTTCAATGTTCATCTTCTGGCGGAACTGCTGGTGGTTGTTCTGCTCCCACTCAATGAATTTTTTCACACGGAGGCGCAGCACTTCAATATTGAAAGGCTTGGTGAGATAGTCGTCGGCCCCCAGTTGCAGTCCTTCTATGCGACTCACATCGGTGGTGCGAGCCGTGAGTAGGATGATAGGGATATGCGACAGATTGATATCAGTCTTCACCCTTTTGCAGAGTTCAAATCCGTCGATGCCAGGCATCATCACGTCGCTGATGATCAGGTCTATCTGCTCACGCTGTAAGAGGTCGAGTGCCGCTGTTCCGTCGCTGGCAGTGTGTACATGGTAATCTTCTTTCATACAGGAACTGACGAAAGAAAGCATATCCTGGTTGTCATCGACAATGAGGATGGTCTTTATTTCATATGTCTTAAAGGTGGTAGGGGCATTAGGTGCTTTCACCTCCTCCGCAATCGTTGTGTTGTGGGTTCCTTTCACCTCTGCAGGCAGTTTGATGGTAAATATACTACCTATGGGTTTGTTGTCGCTGACACTGATGGTGCCATGATGCAGATGGACGTAGTCGCTGGCAATATGAAGACCAATACCGCTTCCTGTCTGTGAACTGTCATTAGAAGCCGACTGATAGAATCGCTTGAAGATATTTGGTTTGTCGCTGTCTGGAATACCCTTGCCAGTGTCGGCCACAGCGATAATCACACTATCCTGTCCCTTTCTAAATGTCAATAAGACGCTCCCACCTGCTGGCGTGAATTTCAGGGCGTTCGAGAAGAGGTTATAGACCACCTTATTCATTTTTTCGCGGTCGTAGTCCATGACGAAACTATCTGTATCATGGTCGAAACTGAGGTGGATACCGCGTTCTTCAGCGTAGTCACCGAAGGAAACGAGAATGCTGTTCAGATGGTCTACAATGTCGCCACGCTGCATATTCAGTGTCTCACCTCCTGCGTCAAGACGGCGGAAGTCAAGTAGGGCACTCACTTCTCTCAGTAGCAGTTGTGCGTTCTTGCAGATATTCTTGAGTTGAGCCAACAGGTTGTTGGGTGTATTTCCATCCTCCATCTTCTTGATCATCTGTTCCAATGGCGAGATAATGAGCGTCAGTGGTGTACGCAAATCGTGGCTGATGTTGGTAAAGAACTGCAACTTCATCTCAGTAATCTGCTCCATCTTCTGTCGCTCCATGAGTTGTCGCTGCTGTTCCGTGCGATCCTGCTGTCGTTTCCGTATTCTGCGCCACAGTAGGAATGCTGCAGTGATGAGGGCCAAGATATAAATAATGTACATGGGTAATGAGCGATAGAATGGCGGTGCCACGCTGATGTGTAATTCGCGTGGCGTACTCATGGTGCCGTCTTCATGACAGATACATAACTGAAGAGTATAGTCACCAGGCGGCAAGGCATGGAACGACACATAATTGTGGTCGGTGATTGCCCAGTCGCTCATCTGACCCACGAGACGGTAGGCATAACGAATACGCTGAAGGCCTTCCAGACTCCCAGAGAAAAACTTTACCGTGAGGAAGGCGGCATCATGGTTGAGGCTGACAATATTTGTCTGTTCGTTGAGCAAACTATCGCCGATGGAAATCTCACTGATGATAAGATTACGGTCTTCGTACTTCGCTGCCATCAACTGGCGGGGATTGATACTCATGTACCCTTCGGTGCCTCCCATGAGTATCTCACCTTGTGGTGAACAGGTCATGGCGTCACCGTTGAAATAGAATTGCGGCATGCCTGCGTTGGGCAGGAAGTTGTGTCTGATAAACTCGATGCCGTCAGCCTTACGCTTAGGCAGGATACCTGATACACTTCCGCTTGTGGTACAGAACCAGTAAGTACCGTCTATGTCGCGGATCATCCCCTTGATAACATCATCGTTACGACGAATGTAGTAAAGTGTATCCTGTTTCATATCGAAAACAGTGATACCGTCGGGATGGGTGAGCATCATCAATTCCTGCTGCTTATCGACCGTCACGTCAATGATCATCTGACTCATCCACTGTAGTGTTTCTTTCTTGTTGCCAAAGGATACGTTACAGTCACCACTTTTCAGGTTGTAGTTCCATAGTCCATACACCGATGCAATATACATTGTGCCATCGTCATAGCGCACAGCGTTACCTCGGATATCATCGCCACTGCTGTTCGTGACGACGCGGGCAGATTCATCCTTGGGGTTGAAGACAACAGTCTTGCCTATGGGTGATGATGTCCATATGTTTCCCTCGTTGTCGGAAGCCAGTGTCCACACTGTTTCTGAGGGGAAGGTGCCGTCGTCGGTAGCATATCTCTTCCATCGTCCCGCATCGGGCATATGGTAGAGTCCCTGATTATAGGTTCCTGCCCACATGCCCCCCTGTCCGTCACTAAGCAGGGTCATCACCGTAATGTTGGGAAGTGTCGTCTTCACGATGCTGCCGTCAGCTTTTCCGATGTAGATACCGTCACCATCGGTACCCATCCACAGATTCCCACTTGTATCATAGGCCAAGGCGAGGATATCACCACATTGCAGCGCGTGGGGCTGCATGATATTGTTGGCATCACTGGTGTAGGATAGACCTGTCTTCAGGTGTCCCACCCAGATGGTTCCGTCGCGGTCGGTAGTCAGACAGGTCACATTGTCCGAAGCCAATGATTGCATCTGATGGCGTTGGTGACGCATGGCTGTGATAGTGCCTGTCTTTTTATTGTAGGTAAACAAGCCCAGATGGTCGGTGGCTATCCAGATATTACCTCGTCGATCATCTATCATGTCACGGATGGCATTATTCTGTGATGCCCCAGTAGTATGTGGCAGACTCACCATTTCCCTCACGCATCTTCCTCCTACGATGTACCGGCAGATATATTCCTCGCGCGTACTATATATCCATAGTGTTCCGTCAGCATCTGTCATCAGACTATTCTCACCTATCGACTGCTGCATGACCTTTGGCAGTGTCTCGCGCTGCAGTTCGCCCGTGCTGGTGAGAAAATGCCAGACGGTGTGTCCGGCACTGATGTACAAACCGTCGGACATCTCCACGATGACGTCTGCAGACTTACCGGGCAACTGCAACTTTACCTGCCAGTTTTTCAACTCTTTGGTATGGCAGTCGTAGCGGAAGATGGCGTTTTCTGTAAGTACCCATAAGGCACCTTTTTCACCCACCTTCACTTTGTATCTGCCTTTGCAATGTATGCCGATATCGTTCAATAGTTGAGTGGCTGTGGCACTGAATCGTGTGGTTCGCGTGTCGTAGAGATAGTACGCACCACTTTCACATTCTATCCATATACGTCCTTCGGCATCTTCTTCTATAGATGAAACAGATTGACTGAATACCTCATGCAACTGCGGATCGTTGCTC
>JAGCPK010000057.1 GCA_017965725.1 Prevotella sp. | reverse complement strand
GACGATGCCATCCGTACTGGTCGTGAGGTGGCTCAGCAGGAAGGTCTGCTGGTAGGTATCTCTGCAGGTGCCGCCCTCTATGCAGCCATTGAGGTGGCCAAGCGCCCGGAGAACAAGGGAAAGAAGATTGTGGTATTGCTGCCCGACACAGGTGAGCGTTACCTCTCGACAGTACTCTATGCCTTCGAGGACTATCCACTCTAATTGGTCCGTCCCAAAATAAAAAAGTGAAGAGCCAACTCTTCACTTTTTTTGATATGTTTATCTCATCGTCTGGATGATTATTTGAAGATCAGTTGCGCGAAGTTGTAAAGACCGTACTTCCAGACGACGAAGTTATGACCTTCGTCAGGATAGTTGATGAGTGTGCAGGGGATGCCCTTCTCGTCGCAGAAGGCCTTCAGTTGTGCACTGTTGTTCATCAGACCGTCAGCACCACCGCAGACCATCCACAGCAGTTTGTTCTCCTTCTTCACCTTATCCACATCAGGGATGAGTTGTGCAGCACGCATGGTGTTGGGGGCTGAAGAGAAACCGCCTACGTAGGCAAACACGTCCATATGACCCAGTCCGAAGTTAAGTGACTGTCCGCCACCCATCGACAGACCAGCGATGGCACGATGCTCCTTGTCGGCATACACGCTGAAGTTCTTCTCGATATAAGGAATGAGGCTGCCGATGAGGTCCTTGTCGAAATCGCCGAATGCCCTGAACGAGCCCATACCTCCGGCACGTGAGTCATCCTTCTGTGCACGACCGTTAGGCATGACCACAATCATATCGGCCACCTTTCCGTCGGCATAGAGGTTGTCCATGATGATGTCGGGCTTGCCACCGTCCTTGTACCACTCGTTCTCGTCGCCACCGATGCCATGAAGCAGGTAGAGCACGCTGTACTTTTTCTTTGCATCGTACTTTGGTGGCAGATAGACGTTGGCCTTGCGGATTGTGCCTACTGACTCAGACTGGTACTCAATGAGTTTTACAGTACCTTTTGCAATGCCTGCACGCTCCTGGTCGAAACCCTGAGGTGCTGCCTTGTACGCGTCGAACTTCACGTCGATGTTCTGTGGGGCACCAAACATTCCCCTTGGAATATTCGGTTCCTGTGCATTGGCTGCCATCATAGAGAGGCTGAGCAATGCTGCTAAATAGACTTTCTTCATTTGTTTTATGAATTAATTAGTTGATAAATAAATGCTAATAGGATACTCGGTCAGCGTCTATTTCTCCTTGCCTTTAAATGATTTCACCTTCATTCCCAGTTTAACGGGCATGATGGCATTGAGGAAGATACCGACAATAGCCGCAATGGCGAGACCTGAGAGATGAATGGGGCCGATGGGGATATCGTCGTTGGCACCATATTTCACGCCGATGGCAAGCACGAGGATGAGTGCAGCAACAAACACGTTACGTGAACTCTTCATATCTACTTTCTCTTCTACGAGGTTGCGTATTCCTACAGCAGAGATCATGCCATACAGGATAAGACTCACACCCCCAATCGTGGCAGCAGGCATGAGTTGGACAAGACTGGCAAACTTAGGACAGAAAGCCAGAAGGATGGCAAGACATGCTGCTATCCTGATCACTTTCGGGTCAAACACCTTGGTAAGGTTCAGCACGCCCGTATTCTCACCGTATGTGGTATTGGCAGGAGCACCGAAGAAGGAAGCGACGGCTGTAGCCACGCCGTCACCAGTCAATGTCCTGTGCAGACCGGGATCAGAAAGGAAATCCTTACCTACCGTAGAACTGATGGCAAACATATCGCCGATATGCTCCATGATGGTAGCGAAGGCGATAGGCATGATGGCGAGGATGGTAGAGAGCATCAACGAGGTGTTGCCGTCCTCAAACACAGCCAGTATGGTGTGATCCTTATATATCGGGAAACCAATCCACGCTGCTTCGCCAAGAGGCGCAAAGTCAACTTCTCCCAGACAGGCCGCAGTGATATAAGATACCAAGACACCCAGAAGGACTGGAATGATCTTGATGATGCCCTTGCCCCATACAGATGCGGTGATGACGGTGATAATGGCGATGATGGCCAACAGCCAGTTGGTCTGGCAGTTATTGATGGCCGAACCAGAGAGCACCAGTCCGATGGCGATGACAATAGGGCCCGTGACCACAGGCGGGAAAAATTTCAGTATCTTCTTGATTCCAAAAGACCTGACCAATCCTGCCATCACAAAATACATCAGACCTGCACAGGCTACACCCAGACAGGCATAGTCGAGGGCGAGTCTCTCAGAGAGTCCCTGTGCCACACCCATCTCCTTGACAGAGGCATAGCCCCCCAGAAAGGCAAATGAAGATCCGAGGAAGGCCGGTACATTCCACTTGGATATGAAATGGAATAACAGTGTACCGATTCCTGCGAATAGAAGAGTGACGGATACATCCAGACCTGTAAGCAGCGGTACGAGTACCGTGGCTCCAAACATGGCAAACAGGTGTTGCACACCGAGTATCAGCATTCGTGGTGTTCCCAGTTGACGGGCGTCATAGATGGCATTTTGTGGCTCCATAAAAACGTTATATTTGTTATTTTTCTGCAAAAGTAACAAAAATTACGGAAATATGATTATCTTTGCACTCACATTTAGGATTGTTTAGGAAGATTAATTAATAATATAAACGAATGAAAAAGGTATTTTTGTTTCTGTTGGTGCTGCTGACGATGACTGCCTGTACTAATAAGACAAACAGTGCGGCCTCTGAAGCCGATTCTACCGTTGTGGTGAAAGAAGAAGTGCCCGACACGCTGAATAACGTGGAGGCTGTGGTCAAACAGGTGGATGCCGTCTATGACTATTGGAATAAGATGCGAGAGCATTATGATGAAAACAAACCCTCTGTAGATGAACGCTTCGGCAGTAAGGAGTGGATCCGTGTGCGCAAGGAAGTGGAGGCTGTCGATCGCGAGTGTGAGTGCGGAGGCTTTTTCGACTTTGGCGATGAGGGCCCGTTGGATGCCTGGACCTACGACTGCTATGAGGGTTATGTGAGTGCCAACGACATAAAAGCCAAACTGTTGCCTGATGGCACGGCCGAAGTGAAGTTCCTGGTCAAGGATGCTGTCACCACCAAGGGCAGACCCATCCGTTGGCTGATGAAGGTGGAGGATGGTCAGTGGCGTGTCCATAATATCATCTTCGAGAATAACGACAATCTCGACCTGTTGATGAATATGCGAGCATATGCTGATGATGGGAAGTTCAACAAAAACTTCGACATCAACAAGTACCTATCGACCATGAAGGAACTGACGGCTAAGGTGCAGGGTGCAGATAAGAATGAGGTATCCTTCAATGCCTATGGTCTGATAGATGTTGATCTCGACGGTACGCCGGAGGTGTTTCTCCAGAACAAGAAGAATTTCTATAATGTCGTCTTTTCTATCGCTGATGGTAAACCCTCAGTGCTGGCCCATTCCTTCGGTGCTACAGATATCTATTTCTTTGAGCATGGCGTAGGGGCCCAGGGTGGCTGTGGTACAGGCTGTATGATGTCCAACTGCACGATTGTCAAAGACAGCAAGGCTGTCGTTAATATCTGTTCCATCGACGAATATGGCATGGATGGCGAGTTGGCGTCAAGCAACTATTCCAAGGATGACAAGGAGATTACTGCCGAGGAATACGAGAAACTTCGTGCACAACTGGGTGCACAACTCGACCTGGCGGCTATCATGCACGAGATTCAGGATGAGGCTTACCTCAAAGAGCCCAATCTCTCCGATTACGTCGAGTAATACGCTCTTCCCGACTTACTGTCCTGTGGCCTGACGGTATTCCAGGAGTTTGTTCTGGTAGTCGGCATAGGCATCAGTACGATGGTCAAGTGACTGCTGATAGAGCAGTTGTGCCTCCAGAAGGTCTGCCATCCTACTGGTGCCTGCTTTATAGTAGTCGCGGTTCAGGCGTAGGTTCTCTTCTGCCTGTTCGATGCTACGCTGGGCGATGGTGAGTTGCTGGCGGGCCTCCTCCAGATTATTCCAGGCGTTCTGCATGCGTATCTTCAGCAGTTCAGAGTTGTCGGCGAGTTGTTCCTCGGCCTTCTGCTGTTCTATCTTCTTGCGTTTGATGGCGTGAGAGCCGCCCCACCAGTCAGAGATGGGCACGCTGACTGTGGCGAAGACCATGCCAAAGGTGTGATTATTGTCAAACAGGTTGTGGTAGTTGTAGCCAGCGCCCACACCTACCGTTGGCAGATTCTTGCCAATCTCCATCTTACGCTGCAGGTTGGTGGCCTCTACTTGTTTGTTGAGCAACTGATATTCCGGAAGGGCTTCGAGTGTGGAATGTAGAGTGTAGAGTGTAGAGTTTGCTGCCGCCATCCCTTCCGCAGACAGTTCAGCGGTCGGAAACTCTACATTCTCAACGCTAAACTCTGAGTTATTGAGGCCGCAATACTGTGCCAACAGCAGGCGCAGGATGCTGATGCCGTTCTTCACCTTCAGTTTCTGGCTCTCCACATCGTTCTGGCGCAGTTGCACCTGTAGCAGGTCGTTCTTCATAGCCACGCCTGCGCGTACAGCCACATCCACATCCTTGTGGATATCAGCCAACAAGGCCTGAACCGCCTCGATGGTCTTCATCTTCTCCTGTAAAGAGACCAGTTGCCAGTAGTATTGCTCCGTCTGTTTCTCCACCTCGTTTGCCGAGAGTTGCAGTTGCAGCCGACTGACATCTTCGCCCACCTTGGCGAGTTTGTTGCCGTTGATGATCTGTCCACCGGCAAAGACGGGTTGCACAGCAGTGACGCCGGCGATGGTGCCATTCTTCATCATCGACACGCTGATGGGACTGCCAAGTGCTGCCAGGGCCTCGGCAGGCAGTGCCTGGGCGAGGGCCATGCCCAACTCTGGCGTGATCTGCTCAGAGAGGTTCAGTTCCGTCTGTGCCATCCCCTTGTCGGCATTAAACCAGAGGCCCGTGCCACTGATGTTGGGGAAGTACTTGGTGAAGGCTTCCTTACGCTGTTGCTGGGCCGCATCGATGGCATGTTTGGCACTGCGGATGGCAATGTTATTCTGCAGGGCAGAGTCCTTCAGTTGTTGAAGGCTGTAGGTTTGGGCAGATAAAGGTGAAAAGGTGAGAAGGTGAAAAAGTGAAACACTTATCACCAATCCTTTTCCTTTGATAATCATATTATTGTTCATATTCATTATATTTCTTTTTTTTACTCTTTCACCTTTTCACTTTTTCACCCTTAGTACTGACCTTCCAATAAATGACGGGTAGCATGGTGACTACCATGATGAGTGAGCCGATACCACCAGCGAAGATGGTAACACCCACAGGCATCCAGAACGAACTCTGAGCGATAATCATCGGCACCACACCAACGGCAGTAGTTGCCGTAGTCAGGAAGATAGGCACCATACGACGTTTGCCGGCTTCGTAGGCAGCCTGCTTCACTGCCTTGTTATAGGCATCGCGGCCAACGGTCCAATCACCATGTTCCGCTACATATTTTTTGATCAGGTCGATGGCATGCTCGAAGATGAGGATCTCGTTACGCATAATCATTCCCATCAGCGTGATGAGTCCAAAGATAGAGGTCAGGCCAAGGGCACGGTTCATAAGTCCTAAGCCAATGAGGGCACCTGGGGTCATCAGCGCTAGTGCCACCATACAGACAAATGTGATGCCGTACTTCTTGAAGTTGAAGAGCAGGAAGAAGAACACGATGACCTCAGCGATGGCAATGCCACCGAATATCTGTGGCAAAGCCTCGTCACCGTATTCTATCTCACCACCCACTTCGCTGCGCACACCCTGTGGCAGCTGTACCTCCTCCTGCATGATGCGGGCTATCTCCTTCTCGATGGGTGCGGTGTAGATGCCCTGTGCGAATTGGGCTGTTACTGTGATACAACGCTCACCGCCACGATGCAGAATACGACTCTCGCTCCATTTGGGCTTTACTTTAGCTATCTGGCGAAGCGGAACGGTGCTGTTAGTGCTATTGAATCCACCCGAAAGCATCGTTATTGGCGACGAGATACCCAGGTTCTCAACATCAGAGAAGGTCATGTCAGTATCATCTTTCACCACGATAGGCAGTTCATAGTTTCCCTCCCATATCTGACCTACGCGCAGGTCACTCGATGTGGCACTCAGGGCCAACTGGGCGGTGGTGCGCGTGATACCAAGTTGTGCCGATGTGACGGGATCAAGTTCCACATTGATAATCGGATAGGGTTGCAGGTAGTCGGTATGTACCCATTCCACTTCAGGCATCTGGCGCATACGCTCCATCAGGCGTTCTGCCACCACATGCAGCGAGTCGAGATTGTCACCGTAAAAGCGATATTCCAGTTCGTTGACCTCCAAGTAGTCTAATCGTTTGAACTTCACATATGCATTAGGGAATGCCTCGCTCAATTGGGGCTGATATTCTGCCAATAAATCGACAGTAGCCTTATCGCTTTTGGTATTGACAATAAATTGAGCGTAGTTGTTGCCTGCAATCTGGGGCGCGTATGCATCCATGAAACGAGGTGATGAACAGCCTATAAAGCCAGTAATGCCTGTGATGCGCTCATCTTTCTCCAACACATGCTGTACGGAGTCGGCTATCAGTTCGGTCTCCGCCAGTCCCTTTCCGTCAGGCAGGAATATCTCTACGGCAAACTGGTCACGATCAGCATAGGGGAAGAGTCGTATCTTCAGCGTGGGGGCAATGAGTGTCGACAACAGAATGATGCCGAGACCGCCACCGATAGTGAGCCAAGGATGCTGGAAAGTCCATGCGAGTACCTTATTATATGTATTTTGTACCCAGTTGGTTATTGCGTTTCCTTTTGTGCTCACTTTATCAGGCTTAATAATGTGTACTTCCAAGAAGGGTATTACCGTAACAGCCAGTATGAGTGACACCATCAGATTGATGGTAATCGTGATGGGGAAGTCCTCCAGACAATCATGGAACACCCCTTTCATGGTGATGAGGAAGGGGAAGAAGATGGCACAGATGCAGATGGTGGCCAGCATCATCGGCATGAAATACTGTTTGGCCGATTCGATGGCAGCCACCTTCGGTTCGTAGCCTTTCCCTAAGTATTCCAAATAGCCGTCGATAACCACAATCGAGTTATCCACAATCATTCCTAACACCACAATGAGCGCCGCCAGCGTCACGATATTCAGTTCGATGCCCATCAAATACATGATAGCCACAGAGACAAAGGTGCTGAGCGGGATGGTGATAGCTGCCACAATAGCCGAGCGCAGGGGGAATAGCACCATCATCACCAGAATAATGATAACCATAGATATGAGCAGGTCGCGCAGAAATGACGTGATGCTCAGCGTGACCACCTTTGGCTTGTCGGCAATACGGGTGACGTTCACATCGGCAGGCAGTTCGTTGGCACGGAACTCATCAAGCACGCGATCCACCTCTTTTCCATACTGAATCACGTTATTACCAGGTGTCATCTCCATCGACAGCAACATACAGGGATGACCGTTCTGTTCGATGCGACTTGCCATCGGTTCATACTCACGCACCACACGTGCAATATCTCTCACACGCACCACCTTTCCTGAAGCAGCGTCGCTGTAGATAATCTGATTAGCAATTTCCTCTTCGCTGTTCTCCATCGTCTCGATATGGATGGGTATCTGCTGGTCATCATCGCTGATGCTTCCACTCATCGTCGTGATGCCCTGGGCTTGCAGACGAGTAAAAAGCATCTGCTGACCGATGCCGTAGGCCTGCAGGCGCTGACGGTCGACATAAAGAGATATCTGCTCCTTCTGTTCACCAAACAGTTTCACGTTGGCTACCGACGGAATGCGACGCAGACGGTCACTGAGGTCATCGCTGTACTGTTTCAGTTCACGATAACTCCGCTGGTCGCTCTCGATAGCAATCAGCAGGGCCGAGGTATTTCCGAAGTCATCGTTTACCACAATGGCAAGCACACCGCTGGGCAACTGCATCTTGAAGGTGTTCAGACCATGCTTGATCTTACTCCACACCTCATCCTTATTATTCACCTCATCATTCAGACGTACCATCACAATACACATGCCGTTCTGCGATGTGGTGGTTGTCTTGACGCGATTTACCTCACCATAGGTAAACAGATAGCGTTCTAATGGGCGAGCCACCTGTTGTTCCACCTCCTCGCTGGTAGCGCCAGGATAAACGGCTACCACCACACCCTGTCGGATGGTGGCATGTGGGAATTCATCCTTAGGCATCACGTACATGCCGTAGATACCCAACACAAGCAGGATAACTACAATGAGCAGCGATATCGAGTAGTGTTCCAATGGCCATTTCAGCCAGT
>JAGCPK010000056.1 GCA_017965725.1 Prevotella sp. | reverse complement strand
TTCTGGTTGGTCTCGTCGATCATACCATCAATGGCGCAGTAGCCGCCGAGGGGCAGCCAGCCCAGACCGTATTCCGTGCCTACATATTCTTTTACCGTTGTCTTCGTGGTCTCACCCTTGTCGTTTTTCTCTTCCACTTCCTTGGTGGGTACCTCCTCAGGCGTCAGTTTCAGCAGTCGGCGCACCCATGTGTCGTAGGTGCTGAGGATGTGGAACTTGGGGTTGAAGAACAGATAGAACTTGGTGACTCGCACCTTGAAGAGTTTGGCAAATGTGAAGTGCCCCAGTTCATGGAGCAGTACCAGCAATGATATTGCCAACAAAAACTGAAATAGTCTTATCAAAAATATATCCATAATCTTTTTACCTTTTTACTTTTTTATCTTTCTACCCTTTCATGAGTTCTTTTGCGATGCGACGGGCTTCGGCATCCGTCGCGATATAGGTCTCGTAGGTGGGATTCTTGTCGAAGGTGGTGCGCTGCATGGTCTCAGCGATGATATCGCCCATCTGCAGGAAACCGCACTTGTCCTCGAGGAAGCCACGGTTGACAATCTCGTTGGCGGCATTGACGATACAAGGCATGTTACCGCCTTGCTTGATAGCCTCGAAGGCGAGGGCCAGACAACGGAATTTCTTCAGGTCGGGCTCGAAGAACTCCAGATGCTGGGCCTTGAAGAGGTCCAGACGTTCGCCGCTCAGTGGCAACCGTCGCGGGAACGAGAGGGCATACTGTATCGGCAGACGCATGTCGGGCACGCCAAGTTGGGCCTTCACAGAGCCATCCTGGAACTGCACCGCACTGTGGACGATGCTCTGCGGATGGACAAGAACCTGAATCTGACTGGCTTCGACACCGAAGAGCCACTTGGCCTCGATGACTTCGAAGCCCTTGTTCATCATCGAAGCCGAGTCGATGGTGATCTTGGCGCCCATGTCCCATGTGGGATGGCGCAGGGCATCAGCCTTCGTGACATGGGCTATCTCCTCCATCGACTTCAGACGGAACGGACCGCCAGAGGCCGTGAGCAGAATCTTGTCTATCGGATTCTGGTCTTCACCCACGAGACTCTGGAAGATGGCTGAGTGTTCGCTATCGACGGGCAGGATGGGGGTGTGGTACTGTTGGGCTAAGGCGAGGATGAGTTCTCCTGCCACCACCAGCGTCTCCTTGTTGGCGAGGGCGATAGCCTTGCCTGCCTTGATGGCGTGGATGGTGGGAGAGAGTCCTGCGAAGCCTACCATTGCCGTGAGCACCATATTGATGGGCTCTGCCTCCACAATCTCGTCGAGGGCACGGGCACCAGCATAGACTTTCACATCGGGCAGGTCGCTCATCAACGATTTGAGTTCATCGTAACGTTGTTCGTTGGCGATGACGATGGCAGCGGGCTTAAACTTATGGGCCTGCTCTGCCAGTAGTTCCACCTTATTGTTGGCGGTCAGGCAATAGACCTCATAGAGGTCGCTGTGTTCCTCGATGACTTCGAGTGCCTGTGTTCCTATCGACCCCGTAGAGCCGAGAATGGCTATTTGTCTTTTCATAATTCCAATAGTCCTTGCGGGATATTTATTGTGATGATTCTGTTTTCTTGATCAATAGCGGTGATGAGTTCCTCGGAGGCGGGGATGAGTGTGCCGTCCTCCAGACAGAAGAGGATGTTGATGGTGGAGTCGTCGATGGAGACGATCTTACCCACCGTTTGTCCTGTGCCCGCATCGGTGATGCTGTAACCAACAATCTCTGCCCAACTCATGCTCCCTTCGTCGCTATCCGTGAGTTCGCGGGGGAAATAGACGTCACAGCCTGTCAGTTCTCTGGCACGTTCCTGGGTGTCGATACCCTCGAACTTGATGATGGCTGTCGTGTCGCTGCGGAAACGGTACTCTTCCATAAAGAAAGGAACGAGGATGCCATCTACCATCAGCACGAGATAGTCGGCATCAACGCGGTCGAAGACATCATCGTCGAAGAGAAAGGAAACCTCTCCCTTCACACCGTGGGTCTTGCCCAACCTCCCTATCTTATATACCTCTTCTTCTCTGATCATGCTCTTGTGATCTTCGCGCCGAGGGCATTCAGGCGCCCTTCGATATTCTCATAGCCACGATCAATCTGTTCGATGTTCTCAATGCGACTGGTACCTTTGGCACTCATGGCGGCAATCAACAGGGCGATACCGGCGCGGATATCAGGGCTGGACATGCGTCCTCCCCGCAGCGTGACCTTCCTGTCATGACCTACGACAACGGCACGGTGCGGATCACAGAGGATAATCTGGGCACCCATGTCGATGAGTTTATCCACGAAGAACAGACGACTCTCGAACATCTTCTGGTGGAACAGTACTGAACCACGCGCCTGTGTCGCCACGACGATCAGTACTGAGAGCAGGTCGGGGGTCAATCCGGGCCAGGGGGCATCGGCGAGTGTCATGATGGTACCGTCGATGAACGACTGTATCTCGTAGTGTCTCTGGCGTGGTATCACGAGGTCGTCGCCCTCCACTTTCACCCTTACACCGAGTCGGCGGAAGGCATCGGGGATGATGCCGAGGTCTTTTATCGAGACATTCTTGATACGGATACCGTCGCCACACATCGCTGCCATACCGATAAACGAGCCTACCTCAATCATGTCGGGCAGGATGCAGTGCTCTGCGCCTTTCAGATGCTCCACACCCTCTATCGTCAACAGATTCGAGGCAATGCCAGAAATTTTCGCACCCATGCGGTTGAGCAGGTGACAGAGTTGTTGGACGTAAGGTTCGCAGGCGGCATTGTAGATTGTCGTTGTGCCTTTGGCGAGGACGGCTGCCATGATAATGTTTGCTGTACCTGTCACCGATGCCTCGTCGAGTAGCATGTTGGTACCATGCAGTTCCTTGGCGGAAATCTCATAGACATCACGTTCGGAGATGTGATTGAACTTTGCACCGAGTTTCTCGAAACCGAGGAAGTGGGTGTCCATACGTCGGCGACCTATCTTGTCGCCACCGGGTTTAGTGATAACGGCTTTACCCATTTTCGCCAACAGCGGACCGATCATCAGGACGCTCCCCCTAAGTTCCGCGCATTTCTGCACGAACTCGTCACTTGCCAGATAGTCGAGGTTCAGGGTATTGGCTTGGAAGGAATAGTCGTTCTTTGCCAACCTGTTCACTTTTACGCCGATGTCGCGGAGCAACTGTATCAGGTTGTTCACGTCGCGGATGTCGGGGATGTTGCGGATGATGATCTCCTCTTCAGTGAGCAACGAGGCACAGATCACCTGCAGGGCTTCGTTCTTCGCACCCTGCGGGGTAATCTCTCCGCTCAGCAGATGTCCACCTTCAATGATAAATGATGCCATAGGCCGGGTTATTTCTTTTTCTTGCCAGTTTGCTTCTTATCGCTATTGCTGACTTTCTCGAACACGAAACTGTTCAGATCAAGTTGGATGACACCGTCGGTGAATCTCGCCAGGTCATTGGCCACTCGCTCATCATCCATCGAACCGTGTCCCCATGTGGCGAGGTCGCGCTTCATCTGGTTGGCGGTTTTCTTCACCAACGCGTCGCGTTCCTCTCCTGCTGGCATGGTCTTCAACTGCTCGAAAAGTTCCTCTACCAAGTGTCCGTAGTGGCGCAACTTGATATTGCCATTGGGCAGTTTCATGGGCTCAGGCTTCGAGAGGATCTTGTCAGCCTCCGACACGTCGAAGGGCCAGTCGATGTCGAGTTCGCGGTGACTCATCAGGTAGAGATGGTCCCAGAGCGTCTGCTCGTAGTCGGCATTGTCGCGCAACTGGGGGTTTTTGTTCTCCATCAGACGGATGATGGTCTTGGCGCACTTCAGGCGTTCCTCCTTGGTGGGCAACTCACAGGCGTACTCCACCATCTTCTGTATCTCGCGTCCATACTCCGACATGATGAGTTTCTCGCGTTGCGTGTTGTAGTCTAAACCTTGAATATCCATATCTTTTTTCTTTTTTACCTTTTCTAAATCAGTTTTTTCGGCATTTTCGCCACGAAGTCTTTCAGATAGTAAGGCACGAAGTAGGCCACGTCCTCAAACTGCTCGTTGAGGAATCTGCGCTCTGCCAGAGGCTGCATCCACTTGGCCAATGGTTCGATACCTTCTATCAGATGGGCGTTGGGGTGATGGATTGCCTCCATACATTTCTTCGCACCGTTACCAAAGAAATACACAGGATGCTGGTCGAGATAATCCTTGTAGGTCTCTTCCGTCACGATGTCGGCTCCAATCTCCCTCACGGGCTTCAGTCCTCGGGTGTAGATGCCTGCATACACTTCCATCCGTCGTGCGTCGAGCATCGGACAGAGCAGGGCATCCTCTTCAGGAATCTCCCTCAGCAGTACAGGCACACACAACAGTTCCAGCGTCGGCACGGCAATCAATTTCAGATCCCTGCCATAGCAGATGCCCTTCGCCATCGACACGCCAATGCGCAGACCTGTATAGGAACCAGGTCCGCAACTGACGGCTACCGCGTCAAACGGGATGGCGTGGTTGTCGGTAAACGACAGGGCTTCATCCACCATCGTTCCCAACCGTTCCGCATGGTTTGGCCCACTGTGGTCTTCCTGATGGAAGATCACCTGCGAGTCCTCCGAAACGGCTACGGAACAGACATCCGTACTGGTCTCTATATGTAGTATTGTGGACATAAAAGCCTCTTTATTTCTTGTTGTACCTTATTTATAAGGTGCAAAGGTACGAACTTTTCTGCCAATATCGCCCTTTTTATCAGAAATTAACTAAGAAACTGCCTAGTCATACCGTTACTCCCCCTGCATTTATCAGCCCTCAATCCAGTTTGCACCATTCCACACCCAGAAAATATTCCCTCACATTTTAGGGAATACTTTTTGAATTGTAAATATATTCCATCGCATTTAAGGGAATACTTTTTGTGTTGCAAATATATTCCCTCACATTTTAGGGAATAC
>JAGCPK010000055.1 GCA_017965725.1 Prevotella sp. | reverse complement strand
CGGCATTGCCGACCGTTTCCACTTCCCGGGATTCATGCGCGGCAAACAGGTGTATGAATGTCTGAAAGCATCTGATGTGTATGTGATGCCTTCTGTGAGTGAGCCCTTCGGTATCTCACCTCTGGAGGCTATGCAGTGCGGTACGCCTTCGATCATCTCGAAGCAGAGTGGCTGTGCTGAGATTCTCGACAACTGTATCAAAGTCGATTACTGGGACATCCACGCCCTGGCCGACGCCATCTATTCCATCTGCCACAACGAGTCGCTCTTCCAGTATCTGAAGGATGAGGGCAAGCGTGAGGTGGATCAGATCACCTGGGAGAAAGTGGGTACGTGGATCCGCACCCTCTATCGCCGCACCCTCGGTTGGGAAGAGTAATTTAGTTAAGAATTAAGAGTTAAGAATTAAGAGTTATGAAAACGATTTGTTTATATTTCGAGATACATCAGATTATTCATCTGAAACGCTACCGTTTCTTTGATATCGGTACCGACCATTATTATTATGATGACTACGAGAACGAGCGTAGCATCACCGACATCGCCGAGCGCTCGTACATGCCTGCACTGAACACGTTGCACGACATGATCAACGAGAACGGTAAGTATTTCAAGGTTGCTTTCTCACTGTCGGGTACAGGCATAGAGCAGTTGGAGATGCATGCCCCACAAGTGCTGGAGAAGTTGCAGAAGATGAACGAGACCGGTTGTGTGGAGTTCCTCGCAGAACCCTACAGTCACGGTCTGTCATCACTGGCCAATGAGGAGACTTTCGCCCTCGACGTGAAGAAACAGGCTGCGAAGATTGAGGAACTCTTCGGCAAGAAACCCACTGTGGCCCGTAACTCGTCACTCATCTACAGCGATGATATCGGTGCACAGATTGCTGCCATGGGCTTCAAGGGTATGCTCACCGAGGGTGCCAAGCATGTCCTCGGCTGGAAGTCGCCCCACTATGTCTATCACTGCAACCAGGCTCCCAACCTGAAACTGTTGCTCCGCGACGTGGAACTGTCGGATGATATCTCCCTGCGCTTCAACAACTCGGAATGGGATGGCTATCCTCTCTTCGCTGATGCCTATATCGACCGTATCGCCCGTCTGCCGGAAGAGGAGCAGATCATCAATATCTTCATGGAACTCTCTGCCCTGGGTATCGCCCAGCCGCTGAGTTCAAATATCCTCGACTTCATCCATGCATTGCCGGGATGCGCCAAGGAGAAAGGCATCACCTTCTCTACACCCACGGAGATCTGTAAGGCTTGCAAGAGCGTCAGTCAACTCGATGTACCCGACACACTGTCGTGGGTCGATGAGGAGCGCGACGTCAGTTGCTGGCTGGGTAACGCCATGCAGCATGAGGCCTTCAACAAACTCTATTCAGTGGCAGACCGTCTGCGTATCGCCAATGATCCGCGCATCAATCAGGACTGGGACTACCTGCAGGCTTCCAACAACTTCCGCTTCATGACCACCAAGCCCTCTAACGTCGGACTGGACCGTGGTATCTACAGTGGACCGTTTGATGCCTTCACGAACTACATGAACATCCTCGGCGACTTCATCAACAGGGTGAATGCCCTCTATCCGCTCGACATCGACAACGACGAACTGGAAGGTCTGCTGACGACCATCAAGAACCAGGGTGACGAGATTGAGATGAAGGATAAGGAGATTACCCGTCTGAAGGCCAAACTTGAGAAACTGGAGGCTTCCAAGACAAAGGCCAAGACCGAGAAGAAGCCCGCTCCTAAGAAAGCCGCTCCTAAGAAGGCTGAATAATAAAAAATCCCTCGCAACTGCGGGGGATTTTTATTTTATTTGATGGTGACGATGATCTTCTTCTGATCTTTGTCGGCACTTGAGTTGCCCACCATCAGTTCATATTTGCCAGGGACGACGCGCATGGTGTTCGTCTTCTCGTCCCAACCCTCGAAACTCTTGCGGGGCAGGTCGATGGTAACGGTCTTCGTCTGTCCTGGCACTAACGAGACTTGGGTGTAGGCCCTGAGGGTCTTCAGAGGACCATTCGGGTCGTTGAGGCTTCTCAGATAGACCTGTACGGTCTCCAGTCCTTCTCTGGTGCCGATATTCTTGACGCGCACCTGTACCTTGTTATTCTTATATTGCGGCTGGCCAATCTCGAAGTTGGTATAACTCAGGCCATAGCCAAAGGGGAACAAAGCCTCGCCAGTGAAATAACGGTAGGTGCGGTTCTTCATCGAATAATCGAGGAAGTCGGGCAGGTCGTCGGTGCTCTTGTAGAAGGTGATGGGGAGTTTGCCACTCGGACTCTTCTCACCGAAGAGAATGTCTGCCAAGGCAGTACCGCCCACCTCACCATCGTACCACCATTGCAGGATGGCATCGCAGGATTCCAACTCAGGAACCAGTCCCATGGCAGAGCCGGAGCAGTTGACGAAGATCACCTTCTTGCCAGCCTTGTGGAGCATGGCGAGGAGGTCGCGCTGTGCCTGAGGCAGTTCGATGCTCGTACGGTCACCACCCCTGAAGCCTGGTTCGCTGACGCGCATCTCCTCGCCCTCAAGACTGGGGGAGATACCACCGATGAAGATGATGGTCTGGGTGTTGCCTATCTGTGCCAACAGTTCCTCAGCAGTGGGGTTGGCGCGGTTCTGCACGTCGAAGTTCAGGGCGCCATAGTCCTTCTCCTGCACGAAATCAATCTGGATGCTGTATGGCTTACCGCCCTTCACCTCCAGTTCTTTCCTGCCACTCTGGATACGTTGGCGGGGGTTCCAGATGTTCACGAGCGTGTCGCCGTCAACAATCAGACGCAGTCTGTCATCACCACTGATGTTGAATATCAGTGTCTCGTCCTTCTTCGGTGTCAAGGTGCCTTCGAGACGGGCAGAGATATTCTCGAGGTTCACGCCTGGCGCAAAGACGGTGTTACCGCCATTGCTCAGTCTGACGCGACTGCCAAGGGTAAGACTCGTCACGGGTGTTCCCTCCATCTCCGTATTGTTCCAGTAGGTGATCAGCAAGCCCCGTTCACCCCGGCTGTTGATGATATCACCATAACGACTCTCAAACACCTCGTTGCGTGTCAGTCCGCAGCCCTGGATGAACCTCACCTTGCTATTGGGGTTGAGCCTTCTGGCTTTGTTGATGATACCATCGAGGGCCGTGACAGTATGCGTGGGATAGCCCGAGTAGTTGCCCCACATCATCACCGAGTCGTTGGCATTGGGGCCCATGACGACGATGTCATTGGCGGAGCCAGAGGAGCCACTGACGAGGGGTAACACCTTGTTCCTGTTCTGTAGGAGCACGATGCTCTTCAGGGCCATCTGTGCGGCCAGGGCCTTATGTTCCTCCGAAGCAATGACACTCTCAGGGATCTTCGTCCATGGGTTCAGGTTGTCGGCATCAAAATCACCGACCTGGAAACGGGCAATGAGCAGTCGGCGCAGACTCTTGTCGATATCGGCCTCCTTGATATCACCACGACGCACGGCCTCTGGCAGGTTCCTGTATTCCGAACCACACTCCACGTCAGTACCTGCCAACACAGCCTTGGCAGACGCCTCGGCTGAGTTCTGGGCGACATTATGCCAGCGAGGCAGGAAATCGCGGATGGCGCCACAGTCACTGGTAATCAGACCCTCGAAGCCCCATTCGTCGCGCAGGATCTGCTGTTCATAGCGTGTCTGGGCGCAACAGGCCTGACCATCGATACGTTGGTAGGCACACATGACTTCCGCCACCTGTCCTTCCTGTACCAGCGCCTTGAAGGCGGGGAGGTAGGTTTCCCAGAGGTCACGCTCGGGCAGGTTCTCGACATTAAAGGTATGGCGGTTCCACTCCGGACCACTATGAACGGCGAAGTGCTTGGCACAGGCGAGCAGTTTCTGATAGCCGTCGCCCAACCATTTTCCCTCGTATGTCATACCCTGCAGGCCACGAACGACGGCAAGCCCCATCTTCGAGGTGAGATAGGGATCTTCGCCGTAGGTCTCCTGACCACGCCCCCAACGGGGATCACGGAAGATGTTGATGTTCGGTGTCCAGAATGACAGGCTTTGATATCGCTTGATGTCACCTGATCGCTTAGCCTGCTGTGCCTTTGCACGGGCCTCGTCGCTGACGGCAGTGAATACCTGATGCAAGAGAGCATCGTCCCATGAAGCCGCCATTGCCATCGTGATGGGGAAGACCGTGGCGAAACCATTGCGGCCTACGCCATGAAGCGCCTCATTCCACCATTGGAACTGTGGGATGCCCAGTCGTTCAATGGCAGGGGAGGTGTCCATCATCAACTTGACTTTCTCATCGAGCGTCAGTCTGCCGAGTAAGTCGTCAGCCCGTTCTTGGGCAGACAGGCCAGGGTTCTGATAGGGCAGTGTCTGGGCACTGGAAACTACAGAACAGAAACCCCAAAGAAGGGTTACAATCATTTTTCTAGTCATTGTCAGTTCTTGTTTTTGGTTTTATACTATTATTATTTGTTTGCCGTGATGTGATTGACAATCCAGATGATGTCCGCAACGTTAACGACATTGTCGTGATTGGTATTCGCCAACTTCTCGTTGTAGTTGGATGAGGGCTTGCCTGCCATGGCATTCACTATCTCTACAATATCGGCGGCGTCCACGATGTTGTCATTATTTGCATCACCTTTGAGGGGTGGATCGTAACTCAGTGTGACAGGATGGCTGGGGTCTCCTGCAGTGCCATTGGACTGGAAGGTAATGGCATTGGAGACAGTGGGGGTATATTCTTCCTGAGACACATAGTCGTAGAGTTTCAGGGTGACAGGCTGTGCTGAGGTGTCGTTGCTCCTCACACGGATAATGCCATAGCCTGCCTCCGTAAAGACGGAATAGCCCATGCACACATCGCCGATGAATGCACCAATAACGATGTCACTGTAGTCTGTGAGTATGACATCATTGTTGCTGACAGCCACATAGACCGACATGTCGTACTGACAATCCTTTGTCTTGATCTGCCAGGGTACTTCCTGGATGTTGAAGGTTCCGCCCTTGTAGGTCTTGTTACCATCAACGGTGCAACCTATCGCCTCGAGACCCATCACCGTGATATCCACGTTGCCTGCCGTCTGCTGTAAGTCAGCATCGACACTGATGGCAACGCACTTGGTGGTTTCTGACTCGGTGATCAAGTTGCCGCCAGTACATTGGATGGAGAGTTCACCACCACTGATATTGAGGAAGCCGCCATTGAGAACGTTATCCTCATCACGCTTGGCCTTGATACCTTTCGTGCCATCGCCTTCTGTGATGATGGTCGTCTTACCACCCAGGATATTGACGGTATGGTTGGCACGTATGCCTTTACTGTCATTACCCACTACCGAGATATTGATGATACCGTCCTTGATGGTGACAGTACTGTCGGCTTTGAGTCCTGTCGCACCGTCGCCAATATTCAGGCTGATGGCACCACCTTCGATGCTGATGACACCGTAGTCATCGCTATCGACACCGTCATTCATCACGTTCATGATATTTACGATACCACCTTTCATCCGGAAGTAGTTGTTCTCATTGTTCGGCTTGCCTTTTCCACAGTGGATACCGTCACCGACGGCTCCCAGCACATTGATGGTGCCTGTGGAACTCTTCAGTTCGATGTATTCCTTGGCACTGATGGCATGTTTCGTTTTTCCCGTTACATTGAGCGTTCCACTGCCTTTGAACTCAACATGCCCCTTGAAATAGAAGGCAGCCTTCTGTCCGCCATTGGCAGCATCGCTCAACGTGTTTATTGTACCGTCAGCCAACTCCACGGCAATTCGTTTGCCGCACTCCACGTCGATGGCAGCACCTCCGTGGGCATTGGTCAGTGCCACACCAGCCAACTGCAACGTCAGTTTATAGTCGCTGTTGATGGTCAGTGAACCGTCTGTGGATGTACCTTTTACTTGGTAGATATACTCCTTGTCGGTCGTGCTAGAGGTGATGGTGACGTTGGCACCATTTTCTGATGAGACAATATCTGTCATACCACTAGGGATATTGACCGAAGCCACTGAGCCATTATAGACGATTTCTATGATATCCTGGGCTGACATGCGTATCACGGCCAGCATGAACAATAGTACTATACTCGTTATCTTTTTCATATCTTGTTCTATTTGACGATGATTTTCTTATATGAGCCATTCTTATATTTCACGAGGTAGATACCACGACGGGCTGCAGTGACAGACACACGTGTACCATCAAGATTGTAATAGCCATCAATCTCAGAAGTGGTCGGCGCAACGGGAGCACCGTCAATCACGGTGGCATTGCCTTCCGTCATACCTAATGTCAGTACAATGGGTTGACTGATACTGCCAGTCACACCTTCAGCAAACGACATTGTCTCGCGGACGGTATAGACGGTGCCGTCCAGAAGGTCAATGGCGCGGTAGGAGAGAGGCTCACCACCCTTACCATATAGGGTCAGGTAAGCGAGTCCATTCACCCATTTGCTCTCGCCACGACACTCACCATCAGCATCGTAGGCGAACAGCGTGAAGCGATCAGCCTCAACCTTCTCATTGTCTTTCTGTACTTCGGCGATGACACCCATCACGTTGGGATAGGTAAACTTGGATACGGGACGGAAGAGAGATGCTGTACGGGTACGGGCTGCATGGCTCTGTGTCCTGTGGCGCAACCTGACCTTCACTGTTGGCGTCTTGAACGTCAGACTCTTTGCTTGTTTTGTGAATAGCATATAGCCCAAACCTGTCTCCATCGTCGAAAGCGTACCTTGCCAACTGCCATTCTCGTATGTGGCAATGCCATTTTGACCAATCATCTTGTCGCCTTCCTCTGCCAAATAGTCCGACAGGGCGGCATTAAGCGTCTGGGCACCATTTACGGTGTAACCAATCCAGTTCCAACCCGGACGAAGCATGATAGGTTTGCCATCTTCGCAGAAGAAACCGCTATGGGTATAGGTGTCGGCCTGCTGCATCTGCACCTTAAACAGATTTCCTGTCTCCAACTCTTTCAGCGTTCCTACCATGCCGGTTGCTGATCTGTAGGCTTCGTTGTCTTTGCCGACAATGCGGTTGGCATAATCTGACAGTTTGGAGGTGATAATGGGTTCTGCCATCGGGTTTGATATCCAGTTCCAGCCCTCTGCCAATGCCAGTGAGAATTCTTCCCTGTTTTGGATCGTCAGTCCTTCGTCCTCTCCCAGGAAGGTGTCGTCGCTTGTCAGAGCGTTGGGATGCTCGATGGTTGGCCGGTACATCTTGTAGAACGAGTTGCTGCCATCTGGATAGCGACCTACGCTCTGGTCACCACGGTGAGTCTTGTAAATGATACCGTCGGCAAAATCCTTCATTTCGGGATGCTTGTTGAAATAGTCTGCATTGTTGGTCACGAAGTCATCATTGCTACAAATCAGGATCAGTTGGTCGTCCTCATTCTTCAACTTGAAGTCGGCATGCAGTTGTGTGACGGCATCCATCTCGTCAGCCCATACGATGCGGTGTCCGTGAGCGGGGATGATAGTGTTCAATATGCCGCCTGTGGGAATTTGGTATTTCATCGGGTTGTCCTCGTCGTCACTGATATAAAGTCCTGCCACGTTGAGGTCGGTGTCGGTGGTGTTGTAGATCTCAAACCAGTCGTTGTGCTTGAACCTGTCGTTGACGTACATGCTGTTGGCAGCACTCACCTCATTGACACGTAGCGGAGCGACATGTTGTGCCAGGCTTTCATTCTCGGAGAGTTTTGTGAAGGTGGCGATGAGGTTCACGGTAGAACCTGTAGGCAGATTCATGACGGACTCTGTCGAGACAAAGCCTTCTGATGATGTACCGACAGTGGTATCCAGTTCGGCGGCCCAGAAGAGATCACTGGAGGCGTACTGATTGTTATGAACCTCCACGGCGATGACATTGTTGCCACTCTTAAAGAGTGAAGGTGACAGTCCAAGGGTTCCCGTCAGGGGCTCGCCGCCGGCGTAGGATGAAGAGAAACTGTCGAAACTCACTTCTCCATCAGGCATGTTATAACGCCCAGCCTCTTTACCGTTGACATAGACAATGAATCCATCATCGATCTGATAGTTGAGCAGGAATTGGTCATTGTTTGACGGTGCAGCACTGAGATTAAACGTCTTACGGAAATAAGTGGTTGGGTTTTTCTGGCTGGAGTCAGAGCCATAACTGACAGTTGTCGTCACCCCCGTCATCGTATAGCCTAATGGTGCCTGACCGGAAGCCCACGAATTGTCATTGAAGTCGCTGGCGTACCAGTTGGATGCAGGCTCGCCCTTGTCGTAGTATTTCCAGGTGTCGGTCGTTCCGATGAGACAGTTGGAAGCGCTGGCTGCCCCGGTAGTCCATCCTGCAAAACGGTAACCGGCAGGTGCCTTGGCCTCCAGTTGGATGGGCTGGAAGAGATAGCCGTTGAAGTCGGCGTAAGGCACGTCGATACCGTTGATGGTGATGTGGGCATCTGGGGTGTCGGCACTCAACTTGACGGTTTGTCTTTTAAGCTCTCCAAGTCGTGCCGGCTGGAATTGTTCCAGTTGTCCCTGTGGACCCAGTATATCTTTCATGCGCGACGACATCTTTTCTTTTATCTCGTTGGCGGTACCGTCGGGGGAACGTCCGTCGAGTTTCAACATCGGTCGCATGCTGTCTGCAATTTCATTGACCATCGCTGTGACGCGATCTCGCTCAAAGACACTGCCGGCGATGATACAGAACGTGTCGATGAACTTCTTACGATACATGTCGTTGCCGAGCAGGTTCCGAAGGAGTACCACCAACATATCGTTGGCAAATTGCCCATCAAGGGTGGAGAGGTGGTTCATCGGACACCAACGGTTGAATATCTGGTCCAGATCGAAGAGGATGAAACGGAACCGCCCGTCATCCCGACTGCGGTAGCCCTTCACGTTGTTGTTGGGCCAGTCGCTGTTGCCAAGGAACATCTCTGTCGCCATATAGTTGGTAAACTCGTCGATGTCCAACAATTGCTTCACCTCGTCATAGACACCGTTGTCGTTGATGCTCTCGCTCAGATCCATGAGGCGCCACCACGCATCGCTAGTGCCGTCGGTGAATTGGAAATTCTCAAAGTAGTCTATCTCTTCGTCACCATTGCCTCTGTTGGCATAGACGAACTTGTCGTTGTTCGGTTCGCGCAGGTTCAGCACACCTCGGAACTCGCCGTTGATATACTCTGCCACCTGCAATGTGCTCTGTACATCGAGGTCGATACCGGAACGATGGACGATGGTGGTCATTGCGGGATCCATGAAACGACACGAGGGGTCATTGCCACCATTACGTACAAGCAGGGCTTTGTTACGGATGTAGGGCTTCTGAGGGAAGAAGGCATAGTCCAAATGGTTCAGACCATCGAAGACCTTGTTTGATTTCAGTTTGAATGAACGGGGTGTGTCTTGTCGTGACCATCCACCAGAGACGCTGGTCATCACGTCCTGATTGAACAACATCTCACCTTCCGGGCTGATGAAACTGAAGTTGACGGGACGGTCCCATGGCATATTCCAGTTCACGGGGTAGTCTCTGTTATTGCCGGTTTTGCCATTTGTTCCATCGACATCGATGCCCCATATGTCATCGTAATAATACTTCTCATCGCCGACAATGGAAACGACAGGAATGGTAAATTGTTTATCTTTTAAGATATAACTGCGGGTGACGGGCACGCTGGGCAGGTAGCCGTCCTTAAACAGACGGAACACGTAGTTTGACGTGCCATTGATAGTGAATATGCCGTCTTTGCTCTCCGTGCCGGGATTGTCTCTGACAACAATGTTGAAGTCCTTGTTTGTAGATGTTTGTGGCGGTGTAGGCACACTGCCGTCGGTCGTGTACATCAACTTGGCACCGCTGGGAATCTCTACATTCACCTGCAGGGAACCGGTAAAGAGTGTGCTTCCCACGCTGACCACCGGCGCCTCCAGTCGTTGGGTGGCGAAGACTGACGTTGTGTTCGTTGCACCGGGCGTGGGATTGGCTGTCCAACTCCATTCGCTGCCGCCATCGGTCTTACGCGCCCAAGCAGTGCGGCTTAAAGCCGGGAGATATGTCTGGCTGACGATAAGATTACCGTTTTTATCACTCAGGTAGATGGTTCCTCCGTCGCAGTCGAGTTTGAAGGGTGCCTGATTAAATAGGATGTCGTTAGAACCTAACCACACCACGAGGAATCCTTTGGCGGGGATGGTGCCGACGTTGGCGGGCATATTCCATCGTGTCAGGTCGTCGGCATTGTCGCTAAGGTACATGCCGGAGAGGTTGATAGACTCCTCAGTTGGGTTGTACAGTTCAATCCAGCCGTCGAAGTTCGTTGCCGGGCTCATCACGACACCGGCGTTCGACGCCATGATCTCATTGATAACGATCGATTTTGTCGTCTGTGCTGTTCCCCTCCCGGGAATCATCAGTAGCCCAGTCAGGACCACCATACACAGAAATGCCTTTCGTTTCATTCTTTTATGTGTTAACTTGATTGTTCTTTCTTGTTATTGTTAGAGTCACTCGATAATTGCTGCAAAGATAGTTTTTTTTTTTATATCTACCAAGTATTTCTGTCTTTTGTTTGTGTTATCATTCAAAAAAGGACTGGCATCACTGCCAGTCCTAAGTAAATCTGAACCTTTTATTTTTCGAGGGCTTCGAAGAGTTTGTCGAGGGCTTCGTCGGCATCCTTGCTCTCATTAAGTAGAGTAACGAACTTGGAACCGATGATGGCGCCTGCGGCATTATCTTGTGCAGCCTTGAGGGTCTGCTTGTTGCTGATACCGAACCCAATCATACGGGGGTTGCGCAGGTTCATGGCGTTGATACGACGGAAGTATTCTTGTTTGGCATCGTCGAACGATTTCTGTGCACCTGTGATAGCAGCAGATGACACCATATAAATGAAGCCATCCGTATTGTCGTCAATGAAGCGGATGCGTTCCTCACTGGTCTCGGGCGTGATGAGCATGATGACGCGTAGGTCGTATTTGTCGGCGATGGGCTTCACAATGTCCTGATAGTCCTTGAAGGGTAGATCGGGGATAATCATGCCAGATACACCGCTGTCAGCACA
Organism: Prevotella sp.; assembly: GCA_017965725.1. Classification (GTDB taxonomy): domain Bacteria; phylum Bacteroidota; class Bacteroidia; order Bacteroidales; family Bacteroidaceae; genus Prevotella. The sequence goes on along the minus strand of JAGCPK010000055.1, from coordinate 25,441 downwards.
AGACTGACAAAATGCCTCGATGCCGTAGTGCAGAATAGGATTGAGGTAACCCATAAGAATGAGGGGGATGGTGACTTCATTCTTGATCTCACTGAGTTGGGCGAAGAGTGTCTTGAGATTCATGCCGTTCTTCAGCGCCTGGGTGGCGGCACTCTGGATGACGGGACCGTCAGCCAACGGATCGCTGAAAGGGATGCCGACCTCGATGAAGTCAATACCCCGGCGTTGCATGGTTTTTATCACGTCGCCCGTTCCTTCAAGTGTCGGACTACCGGCGCAGAAATAAAGACTGAGGAATTTCTTGTCTTGTGGCCTTTCGGCGAATAGTGTATTAATCTTGTTCATCTTGATATTTACAATTATACAATTTACAATTTGACAATTTGCTGTTTGTCTAGGGATTCATTTATAGTGCTTTGAGGAAACGGGCGAGGGTGTTAACATCCTTAAGCCCTGGTGCTATCTCAAAGCGGGAGTTGAGATCTATGCCGATGCACTTGGGATAGTGTATGGCTTTTACGCGCTCAGCATCATCAGGGCCGATGCCGCCACTGAGTAGGAAGGGGGTCGTGCCATCATAGGCTGAGAGCACGTTCCAGTCGAACTTTTTCCCTGTGCCCCCAGGCGCAAGTCCGTCCCCTTTTTCCTCGAGGGGCATCCGTGTGTCGAAGAGAAAACAGTCAACAATACCTTCGTAGGGTTTCGTTGTCTTTAAATCCTCTGTCGTAGCGATGTTAAAGGCCTTGATGACTTCCCATTCACGGAGTTGACTGGCGTATTCCGGCGATTCAGAGCCATGGAGTTGGATAATGTCGAGGTCATAGTCGTCGGCCATGTGCCGTACCTGTTCAATATCCTCATCGACGAACACCCCGACACGTTTGCATCTTGTGGGCAGATAGGCAGGGCGCTCACTGACGAAACGGCTGGACTTGGGCCAGAAGATAAAGCCCATCAGGTCGATGCCCAAAGCCTCCACCTCGCGGATGTTCTCCACATCACGCATGCCACAAACCTTGACGAGAAAAGATTTTTCTCGTCGAGCCTGCTCACGCTCGGCTAAGCCCAAACAAGTTTGGCTTTGCTCTCTCTTCATCGCAGCCTTGATCATCATATCTTCTGAATAAAGTCGTTAAGTGCCTGACCAGGCTCGGCTGTCTTCATGAAGTTCTCGCCGATAAGGAACCCTCGGAAACCGGCTTGGCGTAGGTTACGGACGATGTCGGGATTCGAGATTCCACTCTCGCTGACCTTCACTGCATCTTTGGGAAGCAGTTCTGCGAGACGGAAGGAATTCTGTACATCGGTAACGAATGAGCCGAGGTTACGGTTGTTGATACCACACATATCGGGCTCCAGTTCTGCATATTCCAGTTCCGGCTCAGCGTGCATCTCCAGTAATACTTCAAGTCCCAGTTCGTGGGCGGTATGAAGGAGGGTCTTGCACGCTACTTTCGTCAGGTCGGCAGCGATGAGCAGCACTGCACTCGCCCCACAGAGCCGTGCCTGGAAGAGTTGGTATTCGTCGATGACGAAATTCTTGTAGAGTATGGGTATCGTCACGCCAGATGTCCGTGCTGTGCGGATGAATTCATCACAGCCTCCGAAATAATTCTCATCGGTGAGGATGCTCAGTGCAGCAGCACCATTCTGTTGGTAGGAGAAGGGGATGACGTCAGCCTTTCCCTCTTCCTTGATCCAGCCCTTGGACGGTGACTTACGTTTGAACTCGGCGATGATGCCTGAGTCGGAAGCCGTCAGAGCCTGCGACATCGATGGCACGTCAGTCGCCATCAACGGCTCCACCAGACGATGGATCTCTCGTTCGCTGAGTTGCGCTTTGAAACGCTCAACCTCCAACCGCTTATGGGCTACAATCTCTTCGAGTATATCCATATTTCATTCCTTTCTGTCATGTCGAGCGTTGTCGAGACATCTCTTGAGATCTCTCCATGCGCTTCGCTTAGTCGAGATGACCCATGCGCTTCGCTTAGTCGAGATGACCCATGCGCTTCGCTTAGTCGAGATGACAATTTTATTAACTGTTTAGTTCGACGAACTTCTTGAAAGTGCGGAGAGCAGCACCGCTGTCGATGGATTCGCGGGCGATGGCAATGCACTCCTCAATGGTCTTCTCGCCCTTCTCCAATACCTGGATACCGAAAGCAGCGTTTGCCAGAACGATATTCTTTTGGGCGGGCAGGGCGCGATTCTCAAGAACAGAGTCGAAGATCTGAGCGGCTTCTTCCTCAGTGGCACCACCCACAAGTTCCTCGGGCTTGGCAATCTCGAAACCGAGGTCCTGAGGCTTGAAGATGCGCTCGTACTGCTTGGTGGTCACCTTGAAGTCGCCGGTCAGCGAAATCTCGTCGTAACCATCGATGGAGTTGACGATACCGTAGTCGATACCGATTTTCTGATAGACCTGGTTGTAGAGGCGCATCTGGTCGAGGTTGGCCACACCGAGTAACTGACAACTGGGTTGACTAGGGTTAACCAGTGGGCCTAGTAAATTAAAGATTGTCGGGAATTGCAGTGCCTTGCGGATGGGTCCAACAAACTTCATGGCCTTGGCAAAGAGTTGGGCGTGTAGATAGACGATGCCGGCTTCGTTGAGACTGCGGTTCAGTTTGTCGATGTCATCAGTGAACTTGATGCCATGATGGGCAATCACATTTGATGCACCAGAAACGGATGTAGCGGCATAGTTGCCGTGCTTGGCCACCTTATAGCCTGCACCTGCAATAACAAAACAACTGGTTGTTGAGATGTTAAAGGTGTTCTTGCGGTCGCCGCCAGTGCCTACGACATCGATGTAACGGTCAGCATTGAGAATAGCGGGTACACCCGTCTCAAGGATACCGTCGCGGAAACCGAGCAGTTCATCGACGGTGACGCCACGCATCTGCAAGGCAGTTAATAACGCAGTGATCTGTTCTGTCGGATATTCACTCTGTGTGATACCAATCAGGATATTCTTCATTTCTTCACGAGACAGTTCCTCGTGGTTCAGCATCCTGTTCAGGATGTCTTTCATTGTTTGTGCCATATTGTGAATGGGTTTAATGGGTTTGATGGGAGTTAAAGGAAGAGCCAGTTCTGGAGCATCTTACGTCCGTCGGGGGTGAGGACACTCTCTGGGTGAAACTGGATGCCACGCACGTTGAAGGTCTTGTGGCGCAGAGCCATGATTTGGCCTTCGTCGCTCTCAGCGGTAATCTCCAGACAGTCGGGGAATGTTTCTTTTGAGACAACCCAGGAGTGGTAACGCCCTACGGTGATGTCTGTGGGCAGACCAGAGAACAGCGGGTCATCGCTGATAATATGGGCAGGCGTGGCCACTCCGTGGAAAACATCAGAGAGATTCTCCAGTTTCCCCCCGAACGCCTCTCCGATGGCCTGATGACCAAGGCAGACGCCGAGGATAGGTTTCTTACTAGCGTATGTCCGGATGACGTCGAGCAGCAGGCCCGCTTCTGAGGGAATACCAGGACCTGGCGAGAGGATAATCTTGCTGAATGGCTCCAGTTGCGAAAGTTCGAACTGGTCGTTGCGATAGACTGTCACCTCTGCGCCAAGTTCCTTTACTAAATGACTCAGATTATATGTGAATGAGTCGTAGTTGTCGATGATGACTATTTTCATAATGGGTCTAATGGGTTAAATGGGTTTGATGGGGGTTACATCTTCTCCGCCATAAGGATCGCTCTGCGAAGAGCACCGAGTTTGTTATTCACTTCCTGCAGTTCGTATTCCTCATTGCTCTTGGCCACGATGCCGCCTCCAGCCTGGAACCAGAGTTCACCATTGCGAGAGACAAAGGTTCGGATGGTGATGGCCTGGTTGAGTGAGCCGTTGAGTCCGATGTAGCCGATACAGCCACCATAGGCACCACGGTTGTGGGGCTCATATTCCGAGATGAGTTGCATGGCACGAACCTTCGGTGCTCCGCTCAACGTACCAGCGGGGAAGGTGTCGATAAACGCCTTGATGGGATCTGCGTCCTCGTCGAGTTCTCCAGAGACACGGCTGACGAGATGGATCACATGAGAATAGTATTGTAGGTCTTTATAAAAATCAACCTTCACGCCGTGGCAGTTGCGACTCAAGTCATTACGTGCCAGATCGACAAGCATCACGTGCTCAGCATTCTCCTTCGGATCATTGCGCAGATATTCTGCTCCCTTGCGGTCGGCTTCAGCATCGCCCGTACGTTTTGTAGTACCTGCGATAGGATCGATGTAGGCACGACGGCCTTCGATACGACAATGCGTCTCAGGGGAGGAACCGAAGATGCGGAAACCGCCGAAGTCAAAATAGAAGAGATAGGGTGAGGGGTTGATGCTGCGCAGGGCACGATAGAGTTTGAAGTCATCGCCCTCGTATTTCTGGACGAACCTACGTGAAAGCACAATCTGGAACACGTCGCCGCGCAGGCAGTGTTGGATACCCTTGCGGATATTGGCCTTATGCTCTTCGTCTGTAAGTGGTGATGTCGTCTCACCTACCGGATGGAAATCATAGGCCTTGACATTGGCTTTGTTCATCTGTTTGTAGATAGTGTCCAATTTCGCCTCGTCTCCCAACGACACGATGGTCAGTGTGTTGTTAAAGTGATCGAACACAATCACCACCTTATATAATATATATAGGAGGTCTGGTGCGTCGTTACGCTCCTGTGTCTCATCCTTCACGGCGATGTCCTCGAAATAGCGAACGGCATTAAAACTTGTGTAGCCATAGAGTCCGCATACGTTGGCATCATTGCCCGTCACCTTGATGCGGTCTATCAGTGCGTGGATGGCCTTGTCAGAGCGGTAGTCCTTGTTCACCTCATGCTGTTCTATGCTTCCGTCGGGGAAGGTGATGGTGGCCTGACCATGTCCGATGGCAACGCTCGCCATGGGATTGATGCCGATGAATGAACGGGAGTTGTCCTTCTCGTGATAGTCGGAACTCTCCATCAGTGCACTTTGTGGATAGATATCCCTCAGTCGCATATACACGCCGACGGGGGTATAGAGGTCCGCCAGAATGGTCTTACTGGTTGTTTGGTATTTAAAAGTCTCCATATTCCTTTGCCATTTGTTTGTTCTTGAGATACGTCTCCACATCCTTGTCACCACGTCCGCTGACGGTGAGCACCACCACGTCGTTGGGTTTGAACGTCAGTTTCTTCAGGGCTGCGATGGCGTGGGCACTCTCGATGGCGGGGATGATACCCTCCATACGTGTCAGTTCATAACCGCCGTAGATGGCCTCGTCGTCGTTGATACTCAACACTATCGTGCGGCCTTTCTTTGCCATATTACAGTGCATGGGGCCTACACCTGGATAGTCGAGCCCTGCGCTGATTGTGAAAGCCTCTTGGATCTGTCCGTCCTCATTCTGCATTACCAGCATTTTTGCGCCGTGCAGGATACCGACAGTCCCTCTGTGGATGGTGGCAGCAGTGTAGTCCGTATCCCAACCGTGTCCACCTGCCTCTGCCAGTACAATCTTCACTCGCTCATCATTGACATAGTGGTAGATGGTACCGGCAGCGTTAGAACCACCACCGATGCATGCGATGAGGTAGTCGGGATAGTCGCGCCCGATTTTCTCTTCGAGTTGCCATTTGATTTCCTCTGAGATAACGCTCTGCATCCGTGCCACAAGGTCGGGGTAGGGGTGCGGACCCATCGTAGAACCCACGATATAGAAGGTGTCACTCGGGTGACAGCACCAGTCGCGGATGGCCTCAGAACAGGCATCACTCAGTGTCATGTTACCTGTGCGAACAGGATGCACCTCAGCCCCCAACATCTTCATACGTTCCACGTTGGTGTGCTGGCGTTCTACGTCAGTGGCTCCCATAAACACTTCGCATTTCATGTTCATCAGGGCGCAGACAGTTGCTGTAGCCACACCATGCTGGCCGGCTCCTGTCTCTGCGATGATACGCGTCTTGCCCATCTTCTTTGCCAATAGGATCTGTCCGATGGTGTTGTTGATCTTGTGGGCACCAGTGTGGTTCAGGTCCTCACGCTTCAGGTACATCTGACAGCCGTATTGCTCGCTCATGCGCTTGGCGAAGTAAAGGGGGGAAGGTCTTCCCACATAATCTTTCAACAGGGCATGATACTCCTGTTTGAATTCCTCCGACTCGATGATGGGCAGATAAGCATCCTGCAGGTCGTGTACGCACTTGTAGAGAATCTCTGGCACATATGCTCCTCCGAATTCTCCGTAAAAACCTCTTTCATCTACAAAATAGTTTTCTTTCATTTTATTTTGATGTTTTTGTGTGATCTTTGACAAAAAGAAGACTCGCCGCAGTCGCGACGAGCCTTCTTCTATCTCTGGTGATAACATACGGCTGTGAGCCTCGCGACTGTTTTAATCTCGAGAGCGCCACCACCAAATGTTATACATACATTTCATATCTTATCGTTTTTGTATCAATCTGGGTGCAAAATTACACATAATTGTTCTTTTCTGCAAATTTTCTGCCCTATTTTTTTAAAAATTGAAAGAAAAAGTGCATTTTTTTGCCTAAAAACTTGCAAAGAATGTAAATAAACCGTATATTTGCCCCCGATAAGATTCTTATCAGCCATTTGCTGATTCACCTTATCATTATATTAAGAGGTTGGTAGCGTCCTGCACCAACCTCATTTTTTAGCCATAGATTTTAAGATGACTATTGGATCTCCCAGCCGATGGCAGAGGCGCCAAGTACGGCAGCAGAAGCACCGTCGAGTCCGCTCACCAGGAACTGAGCCTTGTTCTTGAAGATCTTCAGCACATGATTATTGTAGGCTTCCTGAATCGGTTTCATGATCAGGTCGCCAGCCTTTACCATGCCACCAAAGAAGATGAAGGCCTCGGGACTACTGAAGGCTGCGAAGTCGGCGCAGGCCTCACCCAGCATCTTACCTGTGAACTCATAGATCTCCTTGGCCAGTTCGTCACCCTTGCCTGCAGCGATAGACACATCGAGGGAGGTGATCTTCTCGGGATCCATCTCACGAAGTATCGAGGGACGGTCAGTCTTGGCTAGCAGTTCTCTGGCTGTACGGGCCACACCAGTAGCGGAGCAATAAGCCTCCAAGCAGCCAGTACGTCCGCAACCGCATGAACGACCTTCCTCGCCGCGTACCATCGTCACGTGACCCAGTTCACCAGCAAAACCATCGTGTCCATAGAGCAACTGTCCGTTGACGACGATACCAGAGCCTACGCCCGTACCTAATGTGATGACGATGAAGTTCTTCATGCCACGAGCCACACCATAGACCATCTCACCGATGGCGGCAGCGTTGGCGTCATTGGTCAGCGCCACGGGGATATTGTTGAGCCGTTCGCTGAACAGTTTGGCCAGAGGCACTACACCATCGTGTGCCCAAGGCAGGTTGGGGGCAAACTCTATTGTGCCGCTATAATAGTTGCCGTTAGGCGCACCGATACCCATGGCCTTGATTTTCTCAATGCCACCCACCTGGTCGATGATAACCTGCAGGGCTTCCACGCAGGCATCTACATAGTCCTCCACCTTGTCGTAGCCGCCAGTCTTGATGGCTGTTGTGGCTTTGATGTCACCACGGGCATCTACGATGCCAAATACAGAGTTTGTTCCTCCTAAATCCAAACCGATGACATACGGTTTGATTGTTGCGTTTTGTTCGTTCATATTCTTTATGGTTTTTAATTAATTACTCATTATCACGTTACAAAGGTAATCAAAATCTCGCTGACTCAATCATTTTTTACGGAAATTAACCATCCTTTTGAATAAAGTTGTTCAAAAATATGATGATTTTGTTTCGTGTTTGGAAATTTTTTGTATCTTTGCACCGTCAATCATATAAGAAAAGGTACATGCGAGGGCTTACTAGGCTAACATATTGTATGTTGCTGATTTCATTTGTTGCGTTATTTGCCTCATGCAATAACGTGGCGAAAAAGACGATGGCTCTGAAAGCCAGTAAGGCTGACAGCATCATCTTCGATGCAGGTACCATCAAGGATTATGATCGTGTGCGGTTCTTGGCTGACAGTTTTGAAACGGCTGGCATCATCTCTCCACTCAATGCAAACCGTTGGCGTGGTGTGGCCTACTATCATGAGGGCCATAATCGTATGTCCGAGATGTATTACAGAAAAGCCGTTGAGTGTGAAGTCAAGAACGAGGAGGATCAGTTGAGTTACAACAAGTGCGCCCGTCGTCTCTCAGAGTTGTTGCTCGTGAAAGGCGATTACGAAGGGGCTCTCAGGGTGGCTATTCCTGCTGTGAAGAAGATGGACGAGTCGGGTATCGGCTCCGACATTGACTATGCCATCCTTCTCAACAATATCGGCTGTTGCCAGTTGAACCTCGGACAGGACAAGGAAGCCAACGAGAGTTTCCTCAAGGCACGTGAGCATTATACCAACCGTTGGCAGTCGGACAGCACGAGTCGTGGATTCCAGGAGGCAGTCCTTGGAACGGTCTATACCAGTATGGCTTATATCAACATGCGACGTTATGCAGAGTCGATCTATTGGATTGACCGTACGGAGATGTTACTCGACAAATACCGTCAGCGACCCGATGCGAGGGTGGAATATTTCGACGAGTATCAGGGACGTATCGAGATTATGCGTGCTGTGGCCCTTCAGGGACTCGACAAGCCGGAAGAGGCAGCCAAGGCTTACCAGGCCTTCTTGAAGACGGACTATTCCAAGACAGGTCCTGGTCATATCAATTCCACCGACTATCTGGCGGCAGCCCACCGTTATAAGGAAGCAGCAGAAAACTACCGTTATCTGGACAAGACGCTGAGCGACTGGGGCATGGAGCCTTCGCTCGACAATATACAGTTGTATATGCTTCCCAAGTATCGTGCCAATGCGGAGGCGGGTCGTGGCGACTCTGCCCGTGTGGCGGCTCAACGCATACTTGCGTTGCTCGACAGTGCTATCATCAATCAGAAAAACAGTGCAACAGCAGAACTGGCTACCATCTACGACACGCAGGGTAAAGAGGCTCAGATTGCCCATCAGGAGGCAGATCTCCTGCAACAACGACTTGTGGCTACAGGTGTGGCAATGACGTTGGTCTTCGTGTTCTTCTTTGTCTATATTTTCCACAAGCGTAAGGCAACCCATAAATTGGCTGCTGCCCATGAGAAATTGCAGCAGGCTTACGACAAACTGGAGGAGACCACTGCTGCCAAGGAGCGTATCGAGAGTGAACTGCGCATTGCGAGAGATATCCAGATGTCGATGGTGCCCAACGTGTCGCCTGATCGTGAGGGACTTGACCTCTATGCCTCGATGACGCCTGCCAAGGAGGTGGGAGGTGACCTGTATGGCTACCTGTTGATAGGCGACAGCCTTTACTTCTGTGTGGGCGACGTGAGCGGAAAGGGTGTGCCAGCCTCACTCTTCATGGCACAGGCCACCCGTCTCTTCCGTACATTGGCTACTCAGGGCATGAAGCCTGCAGAGATTGCCACCCGCATGAACGGCGCCCTTGCTGTCGATAACGAACAGGGCATGTTCGTCACGATGTTCCTGGGCCTTGCCGACTTGAATACGGGTTCTTTGGAATATTGCAACGCAGGTCACAACCCGCCAGTCATCCTTCCACAGGCAGAGTTCTTGGAGATGCTTCCCAATGCCCCCATCGGCTTGTGGCCGGATTTGGAGTTTGAAGGCGAACGTCTTGAGAATATCAAAGGGCACGGTATCTTCATCTATACCGATGGTCTGAATGAGGCAGAGAACACCAAGCAGGAACAGTTTGGCGATGATCGTCTGTTGGAGATCCTTAAGAACACGAAGTTTGAGAATGCCCGCCAGGCCGTTGAGAGCCTGAAGGCTGATGTAGAGGCCTTCCGCAATGGCGCCGATCCTAATGATGACCTGACGATGCTCGGCCTGAAGATTGTCTAGATTTATCTCGGAAATGAAAATAAATCTAGATTTATTTTGCATTTCGCTCGATTTTCACTACCTTTGCACCCGATATGCCGTTTCATGTACCTATAAATATATTGGATTTCATCTTTAAGGGGATGATGATCGGGGTGATTGCCAGTGCTCCGATGGGGCCTGTCGGTATTCTTTGTGTGCAGCGCACGCTGAACAAAGGACGCTGGTACGGACTTGCTACGGGCATAGGTGCCGCTGCGAGTGATATTATCTATGCTGCTTTTGCTGGCTATGGTATGGCGTTTGTGATGGATTTTATCACCAATGACCAGAATCGTTATTATCTTCAGATAGCAGGAAGTATCATGCTGCTCTGCTTCGGATTCTACACCTATCGCTCTGACCCCACGCGGAAGATGCACCAATCGGGTCAACAGAAGGGAACACTCTGGTATAATATTTGGACTGCCTTCTTGGTGACGTTCTCCAATCCACTGATTATCTTCCTGTTTCTGGCTATGTACGCTCAGTTTGCCTTCGTGTTGCCCAACCACCCGTTTGAGATGCTGGTTGGCTTTGCAAGCATCGTAGGTGGTGCCCTGCTATGGTGGTGGGGGCTGACATGGTTGGTGGATAAGATTCGCACGAAGTTTGATACGAACGGTATCAGGATTATCAACCAGGTGATTGGCGTGGCAGTGGTTATTGGCTCGCTCATCATGTTGCTGGGAACGACGACGAACCTTCTCAGGTTCTTCTAGAAAGTAAAAAGGTAAAAGGGTAAAAAGGTGTTTGTTGCACAGGAATTAAGAAAGAAAAATATTGCTGAATATCTGCTGTATATGTGGCAGGTAGAGGATACGATACGGGCGTTCGACTGTTCGTTGACAAGAATCAAACGGGAGTATGTGGAGCGCTTCGACTATACCGACGAACAGAAAGAGGAGGAGGTGGACTGGTTTGGCAACCTGATTCGCATGATGAACCAGGAGGGCTGTCGTGAGAAAGGACACCTACAGATTAATAAGGTGACCATGCAGACGCTCATCGAACTCAACGACCAGTTGTTGCAATCCACGAAGTTCCCGTTCTATAATGCGGAGTACTACAAGGTGCTGCCGTTCATCGTGGAACTGCGTAACCGAGGGGCTAACAAGGAGGAGAACGAGATCGAGACCTGTTTCAACTCGCTCTATGGCGTGATGCTGCTCCGACTCCAGAAGAAGGACATCTCCCCTGATACGGCTCATGCCGTCAAGGAGATATCGACCTTTATCGGCATGCTCTCTGACTATTATCATAAGGACAAGACTGAAGGACTGAAATTTGAGTGATATGAAGATATTGATTACCGGCTGTAATGGCCAATTGGGAAACGAGATGCAGTTGCTGGAGGAGAAGAACCCCCAGCATACCTATTTTAATACGGATGTGGCTGAGTTGGATATCACTGACCAGCAGGCCGTGGAAAAGTTCGTGAATGACAATGAGATTGACGGTATCGTGAACTGTGCCGCCTATACTGCTGTGGATAAGGCGGAAGACAATAAGGAATTCTGTACGACCCTGAACACGGTGGCACCAGCCTATCTGGCTGCGGCTGTAGAGAAACGTGGCGGTTGGATAATCCAGATCAGCACCGACTACGTGTTTGATGGCACGAAACATACGCCCTATGTGGAGACGGACACCCCGTGTCCTGACAGCGTCTATGGCTCGACAAAGTTGGCTGGCGAGTTAGGTGTGATGAAGTTCTGTAAGAAGGCGATGATCATCCGTACGGCGTGGTTGTACTCCACCTTCGGGAATAATTTCGTGAAGACGATGATCCGCTTGGGCAAGGAGAAACCCGAGTTGGGTGTCATCTTCGACCAGATAGGAACGCCGACCTACGCCCGTGACCTGGCGGTGGTCATCTTTGCTGCTATCAATCAGGGGGTGAAGCCTGGGGTGTATCACTTCTCGAACGAGGGTGTCATCTCGTGGTATGACTTCACGAAGGCCATCCACCGCATTGCAGGTATCACGACCTGTCATGTGCGGCCCCTTCATACGGCAGAGTATCCCACACCCGCCAACCGTCCGCACTATTCCGTGCTCGACAAGACAAAGATTAAACAGACTTACGGTATCGAGGTGCCCTACTGGGAAGAGAGCCTCGCTGAGTGTATTGAAAAACTATGAATCAAGAGATAGAAAGAAGAAGGACATTTGCCATTATCTCGCACCCTGATGCGGGTAAGACGACCCTGACGGAGAAGTTCCTGTTGTTTGGTGGACAGATACAGGTGGCTGGAGCCGTCAAGAACAACAAGATCAAGAAGACTGCCACCTCCGACTGGATGGACATCGAGAAACAGCGTGGTATCTCGGTAAGTACCTCCGTGATGGAGTTTGACTATACGCCCGATGGCAAGGACGTGGAATATAAGGTGAATATCCTGGACACCCCAGGTCACCAGGACTTTGCTGAGGATACCTTCCGAACGTTGACGGCAGTGGATTCTGCCATTATCGTGGTGGATGGAGCGAAGGGTGTGGAGACACAGACACGTAAGTTGATGACGGTATGTCGTATGCGTAAGACGCCTGTCATCATCTTCATCAATAAGATGGACCGTGAAGGTCGTGACCCCTTTGACTTGCTCGACGAACTGGAACAGGAACTGGAGATCAAGGTGCGTCCGTTGTCGTGGCCAATCAATCAGGGCGCGAAGTTCAAGGGCGTGTATAATATCTACGAACAGAAACTCGACCTCTTCACACCCGACAAGCAACGAGTCACCGATAAGGTTGAGGTAGATATCGACAGTTCCGAACTCGATGAGCGAGTGGGGGAGCAGAATGCTGCCAAACTGCGTGAGGACCTTGAACTGGTGGATGGTGTCTATCCTGAGTTCGACGTGGAGACCTATCGTGAAGCCGAGGTGGCTCCAGTGTTCTTTGGCTCTGCCCTGAACAACTTCGGTGTGCAGGAACTGTTGAACTGTTTTGTGGAGATAGCCCCAAGTCCTCGTCCGACAAAGGCTGAGGAACGCAACGTGCAACCAGAGGAACCGAAGTTTACGGGCTTTATCTTTAAGATTACCGCTAATATCGATCCCAACCACCGTTCGTGTATCGCCTTCTGCAAGGTGTGCAGTGGACGGTTCCAGCGTAACCAGCCTTATTTGCACGTACGTCAGGGCAAGACGATGCGCTTCACCTCGCCTACACAGTTTATGGCACAGCGCAAATCGACGATCGACGAGGCATGGCCAGGTGATATTGTAGGTCTGCCTGATACGGGTGGTATCTTTAAGATTGGCGACACGCTGACGGAGGGTGAACAATTGCACTTCCGTGGACTGCCCTCTTTCTCGCCAGAACTCTTCAAGTATATTGAGAACGACGATCCCATGAAGTCGAAACAACTTCAGAAAGGTATTGATCAACTCATGGACGAGGGTGTGGCGCAGTTGTTTGTGAATCAGTTCAACAACCGCAAGATTGTCGGCACTGTGGGTCAGTTGCAGTTCGAGGTGATCCAGTATCGCTTGGAGAATGAGTACAATGCCAAGTGCCGTTGGGAACCCGTGCATCTGTATAAGGCCTGTTGGATAGAGAGCGATGACGAGGCAGAGTTGGAGAACTTCAAGAAGCGCAAGTATCAATATATGGCGAAGGACAAGGAAGGTCGTGACGTATTCCTTGCTGATTCAGGCTATGTACTGTCGATGGCGCAGGAGGACTTCAAGCATATCAAGTTCCACTTTACCAGTGAATTCTGATGACAAGAGAAGAAGATATCAAACGTGCTGTTGAGACGATGCGGAAGGGTGGGGTGATACTCTATCCGACAGATACCGTCTGGGGCATCGGCTGTGACGCGACGAATGTGGAGGCAGTGAAACGCGTGTATGAGATCAAGCAGCGCGACGACTCGAAGGCACTGATCTGTCTTGTGGATAGCGATGCCCGTATGCAGCGTTATATCCGAAAAGTGCCTGATGTGGCGTGGCAACTCATCGACAGCCTTTCGGAGGGAGGAAAGCCGACGACACTGATTCTCGACGGTACTATTAACCTGGCGGAGAATCTCATTGCTGAGGATGGCAGTATCGGTATTCGTATTACCAATGAACCTTTCTCGAAAGAACTCTGCTATCGATTCCAGAAAGCGATTGTCTCTACCTCTGCCAATATCAGCGGAGAACCGGCAGCCCAGAACTATTGTGACATCGACCCGCGCATCGTTGAGGCTGTGGATTATGTCTGTTGGTCTCGTCGGCAGGAGCATAAGCCTCATACGCCGTCGAGCATTATCAAACTGAAAGAGAACGGAGAAGTGGAAGTCATAAGAAAATAAGCGATGGAGGCTGCAGTAACGACAGTAAGGAAAAGTTTTTTTGAACGTCTGCACGAGTGGCGGGTGGAGCATGTCAGCGAACGGATGTTCATGCTTATCCTTGCACTGTTGGTGGGTTTCTTCGCAGCAGTGGCAGCCTTCTCGTTGCACTGGATCATCAACCAGATTGTGATGCTGCTTACCAGTTCCTTTGAGAAGTCAAGGGCCAACTGGCTCTATCTGGTCTATCCCGTCATCGGTATTTACCTCACCTCGCTCTTCGTGCGCTATATCGTCAAGGATAATATCTCGCACGGTATCACCCGCATTCTCTATGCTATCTCGTCGAACAAGTCGAGGCTCAAGTCACACAACTGCTGGTCATCGGTGATTGCCTCTGCTATCACCATCGGTTTCGGTGGTTCTGTGGGAGCCGAGGCACCGATTGTGCTGACAGGCTCAGCCATCGGCTCGAATCTTGGTCAGGTATTCCATATGGACCGTAAGATGCTGATGACACTGGTGGGTTGTGGTGCGGCAGGTGCCATCGCTGCCATCTTCAAGGCCCCGATAGCAGGACTGGTCTTTACGGTAGAGGTGCTGTTGATAGATATGACGATGTCGGCGATGTTGCCGATTCTTGTCTCTTGTGTGACGGCGACGTGCTTTACCTATATCTTTAGTGGTGATGCGGCCCTCTTCACCTTCCACCTCGACAGCGAGTGGTCAGTGCAGCGAATTCCTGCCTGTCTTTTGCTAGGTGTCACCTGCGGACTAATCTCGCTCTACTTCATCCGGATGATGGGTGCCTGCGAGGGAGTGTTTGCACGCTATAAGGATCATCCACATATCAAACTGGCTATTGGTGGCACGGTGCTGAGCCTGTTGATCTTCCTCTTCCCGGCTCTCTATGGTGAGGGGTATAGCAGCATCAACATGTTGTTGAACGGACGGACAGAAGCAGACTGGGATCAGATCCTCAATAACTCGATGTTCGCAGGGCAGGGGAGTATTCTGCTGATATATATTGCCTTGGTGATACTGATGAAGGTCATCGCCACGTCGGCCACCAATGGTGGCGGAGGTTGCGGTGGTACGTTCGCACCGAGTCTGTTCGTGGGTTGTTTCACGGGATTTCTCTTCTCGCGACTTTGGAATATCCACCAGATAGGCGTGTATATCCCCGAAAAGAACTTCGCCCTGATGGGTATGGCGGGTGTGATGTCGGGTGTGATGCATGCCCCATTGACAGGTATGTTCCTCATCGCTGAACTGACAGGTGGCTACAGTCTGTTGTTGCCGCTGATGATGGTGAGTGTCTGCTCGTATCTGACCATCATCATTTTCGAGCCACATAGTATCTATGGGGCACGATTGGCGAAGGAAGGACGACTGTTGACGCATCATACCGACCATGCGGTCTTGACGCTGATGAACCTCGACTCGGTGATTGAGCGTGATTTCGATTCTGTAATGCCTGACATGGAACTGGGACAGATTGTACAAAAGATCAGTCGTAGCCATACTTCCGTCTTGCCAGTGCTTGATGCAGGGGGACATCTGTTGGGTGAGGTGGAGATTATGAAGATCCGTAACGTGATGTTCCGTATTGAACTTTATCATCACTTCACGGCCTCTCAACTGATGATTGAGCCGAAGGCGATTCTCGACGATAAGATGCCGATGGCAGACGTGATGCGCACTTTTGACCGTACTCGTGCTGACTGGCTCCCCGTGTTGGATACAGAGAACCACCTGAAGGGTTACATCTCCAGTCAGCGGCTCTATACCCTCTATAGGAAGATGGTTCATGACTTGTCAGAAGATTGACGAAAAAGAAAAAAGAATGAAGAAAGAAGATCTGAGGATAGTGTTTATGGGAACCCCAGAGTTCGCGGTGGAGACACTGAAGGCTCTGGTGGAGAACAACTATAATGTGGTGGCGGTGGTGACACAGCCGGATAAACCTGTGGGCAGGCATGGCAGTGTGCTGCAACCCCCTGCCGTCAAGCAATATGCCTTGGAGCAGGGGTTGCCCGTGCTTCAGCCAGAAAAGATGAAAGATCCTGCGTTTGTTGAAGCACTGCGCAGTTATGATGCAAATCTTCAGGTTGTCGTCGCTTTCCGTATGTTGCCTGAAGTGGTATGGGCTATGCCTGAGTATGGAACATTCAATGTTCATGCGGCCTTGCTGCCGCAATATCGTGGGGCTGCCCCTATCAATTGGGCTGTCATCAATGGTGAGACACAGACGGGAGTAACCACTTTCTTCCTCGACCACGACATCGACACAGGACGCATCATCATGCAGAAACCTTTCGCCATTCCCGATGATGCCGATGTAGAATATGTCTATGACGGATTGATGTATCTGGGGGCAGAAATCTGTTTGGAGACATTGGAACGTATCATTGCCGCTGATGGACATCCAGAGAGCATTCCGCAGGAGCAACTTCTTGCGTCAACCGACGAACTGCATCATGCTCCGAAGATATTCAAGGAGACCTGCGAGATCAACTGGAATCAGCCAGTCAAGGGTGTCTATGATTTCATTAGGGGCCTGAGTCCCTATCCTGGAGCCTGGACAACGCTTTTTGCTCCTGACGGTAAGGAAACAGTATTGAAGATATATAAGACCAGTATTGTCAGCACCGGAAGTAAGGGGGCGGGTAAGACTGCCATTGTTGATAAGATGCCATGTATCTGTGCTGGTGATGGTATGCTAAGGCTTGAAGAACTCCAGTTAGCGGGAAAGAAGCGAATGAGTGGACGTGATTTCATGAATGGAAATAAAAATTTTGAGAACTATATAATAAAATAAGGTATTGTTGCGTTACATAGGTATATATATCATTTTAATTGGTTTGCCTATGAAGCATTTTACTCCAGAAGAATTCAAGCCCAGCGCTTTGTCTATCGACATCATTCGGCAGTACGCCTACACCTACCGCCCAGTTTCTAACTCTCAGACACAGAACTATAGTCTGAACTAATTCTCAACTCTCAATTAGAAGATGATGCTTGTATCCCCCTCATTGCTTGCAGCCGACTTTCTGCATCTCGACCGCGACATTCAGATGATTAATCGTAGTGAAGCCGACTGGCTCCACCTTGACGTGATGGACGGCTACTTTGTTCCCAATATTTCCTTCGGTTTCCCTGTGCTTGAGGCTGTTGCTAAGGCTTGTACCAAACCTCTCGACGTTCACTATATGATAGACCGTCCTGAGCGTTACATCCAGCAGACGGCTAAACTAGGTGCGATGATGATGAATGTGCATGTTGAGGCGACGGTCCATCTGCATCGTACCATTCAGGAGATTCATGATGCTGGTATGAAGGCTGGCGTGACGCTGAATCCCTCGACACCTGTGTCTATGCTTGAGGATATCATTGGTGATGTGGAGATGGTGCTGCTGATGAGCGTCAATCCTGGCTTTGGCGGACAGAAGTTCATTGAGAACACCATCGACAAGGTGAAACGTCTGCGTCAGTTGATTACAGATAAGGGTTGTCAGACACTGATTGAGGTGGATGGTGGTGTCCAAGGTGAAACCGCCCCGCGCTTAGTGGCTGCAGGTGTTGATGTACTTGTCAGCGGTAGTTACGTGTTTGGTGCCAAAGACCCCGAGCAGGTCATCCGCAATTTACGTTCACTCTAGATTCAGATTCACCTGATGCTGTCTCGTCATCTTTCGCAGATTGATGAGTGCATAGCGCATACGACCCAGCGATGTGTTGATGCTGACGCCTGTCTCCTCGGCAATCTCCTTGAACGACATCTGCTGGAAGAATCGCATATAGACCACCTCACGCTGTGACTCAGGCAGGGCATTCATCAGTCGTTTTACATCTTTCTTCACCTGTTCATTCACCATCTCACTCTCACGATAGGTGTCCATCACAGATACACCCTTCAGGTTCTGCAGGTCGTTGTCCTTCGTAGGTTCAATGATATGTTCCCCCTTGATGGCGCGGAAATGGTCGATGATGACGTTGTGGGCAATGCGGTTGATCCAGAACAGAAACTTACCGGAATCTGTATAAAGTCCGTTTTGCAGTTTCGTGATGGCCTTGATAAAGGTCTCTTGAAATAGGTCATTAGCCACGTCTGCATCCTTCACCAAATACATGATATAGGTGAATACTTTGTCTTGGACACGAGAAAGCAATTCGTCGAATGCTTTGTTATTACCATCGATGTAAAGCAATGCCAACTGTTCGTCGGTCATTTCTTTGAATGTACTCATACTTTATTCATTTTGTATTGAGTAAAGTCTGTTTCGATAGGCAATAATTTTTTGTTTTGTTAATAATTCGGGGACAAAAGTAGGCATTTTTGTTGAAACTACCAAATAAAAACGCAAAAAATGTTCAAAAACTATTCAAACTGCTGTTTTTTTATTATCTTTGCATCACTAAAACAGGGTTATTATGATAAAATTATTTGTTCCAGGACGACTTTGCCTATTTGGAGAACATACTGACTGGGCTGGACACTACCGTACGATGAATGCCGACATCGCTCCAGGTGCGGCAATTGTGACGGGTATTGAACAGGGTATCTATGCCGAGGTTGAGAAATCCAGCATCTTTGAGTTGAATAGTAAAGCACCAGAGATTAAGGATCTTTGGCAGGACTTCTCCTGTAGGATGGATGAGATGGAACTGAAACGTATCGCCAAGAGCGGTTCTTTCTTCTGCTATTGTGCAGGTGTTGCCTCCTATATGCTTGAGTGGTACAAGGTGGGTGGTGTGCGTATCAAGATCACAGGTATGACACTCCCCATGAAGAGCGGTCTCTCCAGTAGTGCAGCCATCTGCGTCCTTGTTGCGCGCGCGTTCAATTTATTATATAATCTGAACCTCAACACATTGGGTGAGATGAACATCGCCTATGTTGGTGAACTGCGCACCAGTAGTCGTTGTGGTCGTCTCGACCAGGCCTGTGCCTTTGGCGTGAAGCCTAATCTGATGACCTTCGATGGTGATGAAATCGAGGTGCGCTCCCTCAATGTGAAGAAACATCTCTATTGGGTCTTTGCCGACCTCTGCGCAGAGAAGGACACCATCCGTATTCTTTCTGACCTGAACAAAGCCTATCCATTTCCTAATACCGATGCGGAACGGGCTGAACATGAGGCTCTGGGAAGGTTGAATATCGAGATTGTCGAGAAGGCTATCAAATACATGGCTGAAGGCAATGCAGAGGCTCTGGGCAAACTGATGACTGAGGCCGAGGAATTGTTTGATGAGAAGGTGGCTCCGATGTCACCGGCCCTCTGGTCGCCCAAACTCCATAGTGTACTGAAAGATCCTAATATCCTGCCATTGGTATGGGGTGGCAAGGGTGTCGGTTCTCATGGTGATGGGTCTGTGCAGTTCTTGGCCCGTAGTGAGGAAGCCCAACAGGAGTTGACAAATTATCTGAATGAGCACGGCATGAAAGCCTATAGCTTAACTCTGAAACCTGTTCATACCGTGCGTAAGGCCATTATTCCTGTGGCAGGCTTTGGTACCCGTCTCTATCCGGCTACCCGCGCCTTGAAGAAAGACTTCTTCCCGATTCCTTGTCCTGATGGGATGGTGCGGCCAGTCATACTTATCCTCCTTGAAGAACTTGTCCAGAGTGGTATAGAGGAAATCTGTCTTGTACTTGGCTCTGAGGAAGAGCGTCAGCAATATGCTGATTATTTCGAACGTCCACTTTCCGAAGAACATCTGCGTAAGTTGAATACTGAAGCACAGGAATATGAGAATCATATCCTTGACATCGGTAAACGCTTGCGTTATGTCTATCAGCGTGAGAAACGTGGTTTCGGTCACGCGGTCTATCAGGCAGCGCAGTTTGCGGGCAATGAGCCTGTGATGCTACTCTTAGGCGACACCCTTTACCGTAGTGATTCCAACAAACCTTGTGCCCTTCAGATGGTTGAGGCATATGAGCGTTGTAACTCCCTGATGGTCAGTATCCATCCGATACCTTTAGCAGAAGTGAGCCGTTATGGTATCCTGCATGGTGTCTGGGAAGACAAGGCTCATACCCTCCTCAATGTATCTGTGATGCAGGAGAAACCCAAGGCCAGTTATGCTGAAGAATTCCTAGGTGTGCGCAATGTGGATGGTGAGAAGGAGTATTATAGCGTCTTTGGTCAGTATATCCTCACACCGGAGGTATTTGCCCAGTTGCATGAGGATATCATGCAGAAGGAAATCGATGGCGACCATGTGATGGAGATTGAACTTACCTCTGCCTTGGAGGCTGTACGTAAACGGAGTGGCATGGTAGGTATCCGCCTGCAAGGTCGGATGTACGACATGGGTAATCCTACAGCCCTTGTTACTGCAGTCAAAGAGTTTTCAGAATAAATAAATGCTCGCCATCTGGCGAGCATTTATTGTACTATTTGGCGATACTGAGGAGATATTTCCCGTAGTCGTTTTTGGCCATGGGTTTGGCGACTTCGATGAGTTTCTCCTTGCTAATCCAACCGCGTTTGAAGGCAATCTCTTCCAGACAGGCCACCTTCAGACCCTGACGCTTTTCAATGACCTCGATAAATGTTGAGGCTTCGGAGAGCGAGTCGTGGGTACCAGTGTCGAGCCAGGCAAAACCGCGTTGTAATGTCTGCACCTTCAGTTTGTGCTGAGCGAGATATTCCTGATTGACGGTGGTGATCTCTAATTCTCCACGGGCAGAGGGCTTGATGTTCTTGGCAATCTTCACCACGCTATTAGGGTAGAAGTAAAGACCCACGACGGCATAATTGGACTTCGGATGTTCAGGCTTCTCCTCGATGCTGAGGCAGTTGCCGTCCTTGTCGAACTCGGCCACACCATAGCGTTCGGGGTCGTTCACATAGTAGCCAAAGACTGTTGCCAGTCCGTCGCGCTCGGCATTCTCTACACTCTGGCGCAACAGACCCGAGAAGCCTGAGCCATAGAAGATGTTGTCGCCTAAGACGAGGCAGGCGCAATCATCACCGATAAACTTCTCACCGATGATGAAGGCTTGTGCCAACCCGTCAGGTGACGGTTGCTCGGCATATTCGAAATGAACGCCCAGTTCTGAGCCATCGCCTAACAGACGCTTGAATCCTGGCAGGTCGTAGGGAGTTGAGATAATCAGGATCTCACGGATGCCTGCTAACATCAGGGCAGAGATAGGATAATAGATCATCGGTTTGTCGAAGATCGGAATCAATTGTTTACTGATACCCTTGGTGATAGGGTAGAGGCGGGTTCCTGAACCGCCAGCAAGTACTATTCCTTTCATAACTTCACTTTGTTTGTTATGCATCATCGGCTGCACCTCAGAATTCAACATTCGTATGATTGCATTCGGTTTGCACGATAATTCATTATTTTTGTGCAAAGATAAGAAAAATAGTTGATATATGAAAATTTTTATGTAACTTTGCAGCCAAAATTGTATAAAAAGTATAAAACATGGGCTTTTGGAATAAATTATTTGGAAAGAAAGAAGGAGAGTACAAGGTGGGTGGCATGGAGGATTTCATGACACTGATTCGAGTATATTTTCAGGCAGCGATGGCTGCCGATCTCGGTATCACTAATCTGGCTGCTCTTCCTGACTTGCGGGTGTTTAAGGCTACGTTGAAGGTTCCGACGGTAAATAATAAACTGGGTGTTGGAGAGCGGAGCCGATGCAAGAATATGCTGAAGAGCATGTATAAAATGGATGATGACTTTTTCAAGGAAATTGACTCCAGCCTGCGCAAACGTTGTAAGAAGGTTCAGGATGCACAGACATATCTGGTACAGTTCCAAGGCTTCACGCAGGAACTGATGATGTTGACGGGTAACCTGATGAAGTTCAAACTCCGTCTGCCGGGATTCCTGAAAAAGATGCTTTACACGATGACGGAGAAAACCGTGAATGATATTTTCAACAAGAACGATTATACCGATGCTGCTGTAATGAAGTCGGTGGTGGCTGTGCGTCAGTACAGTCAGCGTCTGGGCTTCTCCCAGCAGTGGATAACCAACTTCGTCTATAAGGTGGTAATGCTGGCGAAAAAGGAGCCACGGCCCGCAAATGACGAGAAATAGTATAAAAAATCTTAAAAGATAAGCCTATGGCAAATCTTTAAGAACTATTTTATATACTTTTGTAGAACAAAACGTTACGTTATGAGTTCGAACGAGCAAATGATAGCCACATTCCAAACTCGAGTACAGGATCTGCTCCTTCGGTTTCAGGAACTGAAGAAGGAGAATGCGGGTCTGTATGAAATGGTGGAAAAGAATGAGCAGGACATCAAACAACTGCAGGCAAAATTGGCTCAGGCGGATAATGACTATAACACCCTGAAGATGGCTAAGATGATGGAAATCACCGATGGCGACCTTGAAAGTGCTAAGGCGCGTGTGGCCAAACTCATCAGGGAAGTGAATAAGTGCATTGCTATCTTAAGTGACGAACAGTAAAGAGAAGAAGCGATGGCAGAAGTGAACAAAGAGAAACTACATATCCGACTGCACGTCTATGATGAGGAGATTGCGGTGACGATAAACCGAGAGGACGAAGAGTTCTATCGGGTCGCCGCCAAACTCATTACTGACCGCTACAACGCATATGCGCAAGCCTATAAGGGAAAAAAGGGAGAACATACCATCTCGCTGATGACCCTGATAGACATTGCGCTGCTGTATGAGCGGGAACATCGGAAGAACGATACAGTCCCCTATAAAGATATTCTCCAGAAGTTGACTGCTGACATCGAAGAGGCTTTGAAATAAACCGCAGATGGCAGAGTGGGAGATTATTTTTAACAACATAGATTTTTTATGGATTTAATTTTTGTACTATTGATTGCCGCAGGCGCACTCGCATTGGGTGGTGTCGGCGGATATCTGATTTTCCGTTATGTCATCAAGGGAAAATACAAGGAGATGATCGAAACAGCCACTAAGGAGGCTGAAGTCATCAAGGAGAAGAAACTGCTGGAGGTGAAGGAGAAGTTCCTGAACAAGAAGAGCGAACTGGAGAAGGAAGTGCAGCAGCGCAACCAGCACATCCAGCAGAGTGAAAACAAACTGAAACAGCGTGAGATTTCCCTGAACCAGCGTCAAGAGGAACTGGGGCGTCGCAAGAATGAACTCGACAACATGCAGCAACGCATCGATAACGAGAAGAAGTTACTGAGCGTGAAGGCAGAGGAACTGGAGAAGATGCAGTTGAAAGAGCGTGAGAAACTGGAGGAAGTCTCTGGTCTGAGTGCTGAGGAGGCTAAGAACCGTTTGGTGGAGTCGATGAAAGACGAGGCCAAGACGGCGGCTGCCAGTTATATCAACGAGATTATGGACGAGGCCAAACTCAATGCCGATGCGCAGGCCAAGAAGATTGTCATTCAGACTATCCAGCGTGTGGCTACTGAGACGGCTGTAGAGAACTCGGTCAGTGTGTTCCATATCGAGAATGATGAGGTGAAAGGACGTATCATTGGTCGTGAGGGCCGTAATATCCGTGCGCTTGAGGCTGCGGCTGGTGTTGAAATCGTTGTCGATGATACGCCTGAGGCTATCGTTATCAGTGGTTTCGATCCTGTGCGTCGTGAGACTTGCCGCCTGGCTCTGCATCAGTTGGTGAGCGATGGTCGTATCCATCCTGCACGTATTGAAGAGGTGGTGGCCAAGGTGAAGAAACAACTCGACAATGAGATTATCGAGACGGGTAAGCGTACCGCTATCGATCTCGGCATCCATGGTCTGCACCCTGAACTGATTCGCATTATCGGTAAGATGAAATACCGTTCCAGTTATGGTCAGAATCTCTTGCAGCATGCTCGTGAGACGGCCAACCTCTGTGCTGTGATGGCATCAGAACTCGGATTGAATCCGAAGAAGGCTAAGCGTGCAGGCTTGCTCCACGATATTGGTAAGGTGCCTGACGAGGAGAGCGAGATGCCTCACGCCCTCTATGGTGCCAAGATTGCTGAACAGTATAAGGAGAAGCCTGATATCTGTAATGCCATCGGTGCCCACCATGACGAGATGGAGATGCAGACATTGTTGGCTCCGATTGTGCAGGTCTGCGATGCTATCTCTGGTGCCCGTCCCGGTGCCCGTCGTGAGATTGTCGAGGCCTATATCAAGCGTCTGAACGACCTTGAGGCCATTGCCATGAGTTATCCTGGTGTTACCAAGACCTACGCTATCCAGGCTGGTCGTGAATTGCGTGTCATCGTCGGTGCCGACAAGATGAGTGATGCTGAGACTGAGGCCCTGAGCGGAGAGATTGCTACGAAGATCCAGAATGAGATGACGTATCCGGGTCAGGTGAAGATCACCGTCATCCGAGAAACCCGAAGCGTCGCCTATGCGAAATAAATAGTAAGGCCCTCGCCAATCGGCGAGGGCTTTTATGTTCGTTCCAATAATTTTAGGGAACTATATACCTGTTGGCACTAAATGAAAAATGAGCGAATCAGATAGATTCGCCCATATGTTCGATAAGTCCATAGGACTTGTTAAGACTTGGAATGAGATTAAGGTTGGACTTGAGGCGGCTTTCTTTTAGTATTTTCTTTACAGACTCTTTCACAATTCTATGAAGGTCTGATTCTGTTAATCTTATAAGTTTCTTATTCATAATCAATACTTATTTTTTCTAATAAATATCACAATAAATAAAAAATGCAACCACAAAGGCTGCATTTTATAGTTTGGTGTCAACAAGTATATCATTCCCATTTATTATTTTAATACCCTAAAACTAAACGTCTGACATCCCATTAATCCGTTCCCGTCAATGGCTTCTACTATGCCTATGAACTCGGTGTTGATATCAGATGAGGCGAAGGGAATCTCTGCCATGCCGTTGTTGTCGGTGATAACTTCGGGTTGCCACAGGAGAAGGTTGCGTGGATCGGGCAAAGAAGATCGAAGGTCGAAAGAGTCGGGTTGGTAAAATTCGCGTTTGGGGTAGTAGCCCTGCACCTTAGCAATGCCATATTTTTCGAGCAATTGTTTTTCGTTGTATTGCGGACCTGGATAGATGAATCCACGCCTTGGTACGTCACGAGGAAGCCAGACGATAAGATCGGATCTTTGGGTTCTACTGGCTCTCGTTGGTTTCGTTGGGTCAGATCTGTAAGGTTCAAGGAATATTGGTAGTTGCCCCTGAGAGTCAGGTACTATGCAAGTTTCTTCAATCAAGATGAGTTGATATTTTTCTCCGCGTTTTGGTATATG
>JAGCPK010000054.1 GCA_017965725.1 Prevotella sp. | reverse complement strand
GTCATTATGTAACTTAACATACCGCATCGTCGGATTCGTGCATTTTTTCTTCTATAGTATGAAGAAGAATGATCTGCTCTCTGACACTGGCGGCAAACGCATCGCCGTTTTCCAGAATGCAGGCCTTCAGTTCGGCGATGTCCTTACACCCCAGATGGTGTATCACCGTAAAATGCAGGCCCCATCCTTCGGCATTATGCCCGGCACCGTCGAAGGAAGTCACCCTGCCGTCAATAACATCTTTATTAGTGCGCGCCCACAGGTGGAATATCCTGTCAATGGCATAATTCTGATCGCCGTCGGCATGGCAGTAACAAACCAGTTCGTCAGGATGTTCCTCAAGGTATTGGGTAATCACCGCCACAATCATCCGCCCCACTTCCTTGTCAGGCGCACCGCCACGTTTCCCGTCGGCAAGCCTGAGTACAAAGTAGAGTACCCGATGACCGCCCATCTCCGCCACCTCAATGAAGTGAAGCACATAAAGGCGATTCGCGGCATTATAAAACTCCACCGCCGAATCGCCTCTTTTCCTTAACACCAGTTTGGATATGGTATTGATCTTCGCTATTCCTTCTTCAGATATAGAATTCGTTGTTCCTGACTATATAAATAATACCTATTTCTTATTCGTTGTTGCACAAAAACTTACACGATCTGTATCATCTATACCTCTCTGCACATAGTCGTCGAGGGTCAGTGCCTGAACAGTAATAAGATCAACAGGTGATTTTCTGATTGCAAATGGATTCTCATTCTTAGCCATAATCGTTCAATTTTAAATTGTTTAGTAATCTAATATTTCTATATACGCCGCAAAGATACAATATTTCTGTGAAATAAAGCACAAAATAACTATTTTTTTTCTTTTTATCCATTAAAAACATGTAAATTGAAGAAGCAAGGGGCTTTAAATATTACAGCACCTTGCTTCTTGTTGAGACCAGTGTGTTTTCGCCACACCTTGGTACTTTCGTACCCAGAGCCGGGGTCGAACCGGCACGGGTTGCCCCACTGGTGTTTGAGACCAGCGCGTCTACCGATTCCGCCATCTGGGCTTGAAAAACGGTGCAAAGGTACTACAAAAATCTGAAACTGCAAAGATTTATGGTAAAAAAATGAAAAATACTTGTTTATATCAATAATAATGTGTATCTTCGCAGCATAAATTAATAGTGAGACTATAAGTATTGACAAATATAAATGGAAAATAGCAAAAACTTTTGTGTGATTCTCGCAGGAGGTCGCGGAAGACGTTTGTGGCCGTGCAGCAGAGAGTCCGTACCCAAGCAGTTTATCGATTTTTTCGGAACGGGAAGGACGCAGTTGCAGGCTACCTATGACCGCATCGTAAAACTCCTGCCGAAAGACCATATCTATATATGTACCTGTTGGGAATATCTGGAGATGTCGAAGGCACAGTTGCCCGACGTGCCGGAACGGAATTTCATGGTAGAACCTGTCAACAGGAATACGGCCCCGAGTGTGGCTTGGGCTGCCATGCGCATTCAGAAGCGTAAGCCTGGGGCCAATGTGATCATCGTGCCATCAGACCAGATGGTTCTCAATGAGGCGGCATTTACCCATAGTGTGGAAGTCGGCTTCAGTTATATCTCCGAGAACGATGTGTTGATGGTGATGGGTGTCAAACCGACGCGTCCCGAACCTGGCTATGGCTATATACAGTTGGGCGACCTGAGTTGCAAGCCTGAGGTATATGCCGTCAAGTCGTTTACGGAGAAACCTGAGCGTGAGTTCGCCACGATGTTCATGCAGAGCGGTGAGTTCTATTGGAACACAGGCATTTTCCTGTCGAACGTGGAATATCTGTTGAAGGCCTTCGAACATATTTTTCCAGAGGTGCTGCGGAAGTTGAGGTACGAAAGGGTGGACTATACCTACGAGGAGGAGATGGAGTTTGTGACACAGAACTATCCCCGCTACCCGAACCTCTCGCTCGATTACGCCATTCTGGAACAGAGTCAGAATGTCTATATGATGAAGTGCGACTTCGGTTGGGCAGATCTGGGTACATGGCATGCGGTCTATGAGTCGATGAGTAAGGTAGAGGGTGACAATGTGGTCATTGACTCTACAGTGGAACTGGAAGACTGCGCTAACAACGTGATCAAATTGCCGAAGGGAAAGGTGGGCGTCATCAATGGTCTCGACGGTTATATCGTGGCAGAGAATGACAACGTGTTGTTGATCTGCAAGAAGAATGATGACTCCTCACTGATCCGTAAGTATGTGAATGAGATACGTCTGAAATACGGTGATGAGTTTGTCTAAGCGACAAACTCATCACGGATTTTCTTTGCGATTTCCTGGAATTCCTCTGGCGTGAGTTTCAACTTCTCACGACGGAAATCCACGTCCTGCTCCGATTGCATCGGAATCAGGTGGATATGGGCATGGGGCACTTCGAGACCAAGCACTACCTGAGCCACCTTCTTGCAGGGGAAGGCTTTCTTAATGGCAAGGGCCACCTGCTTGGCGAAGACCTCAAAGCGGGCAATCTCGTCGTCGTCCATGTCGAAGATGTAATCTACTTCGCGGCGGGGGATCACCAGCGTGTGACCCTTCACCAGCGGATTGATGTCGAGGAAGGCATAGAACTCCTCGTTCTCTGCGCACTTGTAACTGGGAATCTCACCAGCAGCAATCTTACTGAATATATCCATCTTATGATTTGACTATTTAACAATTTACCCTACGGTAATTTTGTCGATACGGAGTTTGATGGTGCCACGGGGGATCTTCACTTCCACCTCGTCGCCCACCTTATGGTTGAGCAGACCCTGGGCGATGGGCGTCTGGATGGAGATCTTACCCTCGCGGAGGTTGGCCTCGCTCTCACTGACGATGGTGTAGGTCATCTTGGCCTTGTTGGTCATGTTGGTCATCTCCACCTTCGACAGAATCTGCACAGCATCATTGCTCAGGCGACTGGTGTCCACCACTTTCGCCTCAGAGATGGTCAACTTCAGCAGATTGATCTTGTCCTCCAGATGAGCCTGTGCCTCCTTGGCGGCATCATACTCACTGTTCTCACTCAGGTCACCCTTCTCTCTTGCCTCGGCAATGGCTGCAGAGGCCTTGGGGCGCTCAATGCTCTCTAATCGTTGCAATTCGGCTATCAGTTTGTCGTAGCCTTCTTGTGACATATATGCCATGTTATTTACGATTTACAAATTACATAATACTTGGATGGACAAAAAAGAAAGAATCCCGACGTTCTGCTGTCGGAATCCTCGGTGTTATCATGTCGTATCCTTATCTTTTCGTTTGCAAAGATAGGTATTATTTTCGAATCAAACAAATTTTTTCGCAAAAAAGTGAAGAATCGCATAGATGATGAGGGCGGAGACCCATCCTCCGATGACGTCGATGGCGTAGTGGGCCTGGATATAGACGGTGGCCAGACACATCAGCACATAGAAAGGCATCATACCCCAGAAGAGAGGTTTGCAGCGGGCGCGCCAGGCGAGGAACATCAGGATGGTGGTGATGCCGACATGACTGCTGGGGAAGGCGGCGGTGGGACGCTCGCCCGCTTCATGGGCACTCTCTACCATATGGTAGAAGAATCCGTCGCTCCAACCAGGAGTGGTTACCATCTCCTGATGGGTGGCGAAGTAACGGCCTACGTCGGGGAACACACCGCTGGCGATATTCTCAAAGCCTGCCGCAAGATAATAGTACTGTGGTCCGGTGACAGGCAGGAAGATAAAGATGACATAGTAGATGAAGAATGCCGTGAGGATGATGAACTCTATTCTTTCGAACTCCGCATAGCGGCGGAAGAAATAGAACAGCGTGATGACGGCAATCAATGGGAAATATGAGGCGTAGCCCAGATGCATGAGTTCGCTAAAGACAGCATTAGAGAATTTCTGCGAGAAGAGCAGGGCAGGCTGACAACCGAAGAGTCGTTGTTCATAACCGGCAAAGAGATGGTCCAGATTAGGGAAATACCTGTTGAACTCATATGTGTCCGGATACCACCATGACAGGAGTATCAACTGCAGACCGATGCGGCAGAAGAGGGTGAAGCGACAGGGAACCAGTCGATAGACCAACCATAAGGCCAGTGTAAGCATCACGACACGGAACCGTCCCCAGAGCATCGGCTCGGGGTTCTGCATCTTCGTGGTCATGAAAAGCATCAACAACAACGTCAACAGCAGATAGCCCATGATGACCCATTCCACTGCCAACAGCCCCTTTCGTGGCTTCTTCTCTATCCTAAATATATCTATAATGCCTTTCACTTGTCACTTCTTATAGCCACCCGTTGTCCTTGTACCACTGAATGGTCTCTTTCACACCCTGTTCCAGATTGTAGGTCGGGTGGTAGCCGAGTTCGTCGATGGCGGGTTGAATGTCGCACCGCCAGTTGCGCTGGCGTAGGATATTGTATTTGTCGTTGTTCAAGGCCGTCACCTTACCAGTCATCCGTCCGATATATTCGCCGAAGAACGTCACAATGCGCAATACCCAGACGGGCGCCGTGATACGGATCCACCAGGGACGACCCAGTTCCTCGTGGATAAGGTTGCTGAAGGTGGCACTCTGATAAACCTGTCCATCGGAGAGGAAGTACTTGCGTCCATTCTCGCTTTTTTCCAAGGCGAGGAACACAGCCTGCACCACATCCTTCACATAGACGAAGGTGATGTCCTGACGTTTGAAACCCACGGCGAAATCGCTGTGCTGTTTAATGCTCTTCGCCATGATGAAGTAGTCTTTCTCCCTCGGGCCATAGACACCCGTGGGCCTTAATATAATATAAGGTACGCGCGAACTGACAGAATTGAGGTACTGTTCTGCAGCCAGTTTGCTCTTCCCGTATTCGGTATTCGGCTGAGGGGTGTCCGTCTCCTTGATCTCCTTGTAGGGCTGTTGTTCCTTGATGGCACCAAAGATGCTGAGGCTACTCAGATAGACAAGGCGTTTGAGGGGCATCTCAACTTCGAGCAGTGCATCCACAAGGTTCTTCGTGCCCTCGGTATTGATGCGATGGAAGTCCTGCTTGTTCAGGCACTTCGTTACACCGGCGGCATGCACCACATAGTCGAAGTCTTTGCCGCGAAGTTGTTCCACGAGTTGTTCCTTCGATGAGAGATTGAGTTCGATGAAGTGGATCCGTTCGTCCTGCAGCCATTCCCTCGAACTGCTTTTGCGCACGGCTGCCCACGTCTCGAAGCCTCTCCTGAGAGCCTCCTCCACGATAAAAGAGCCGATAAATCCGCTTGCCCCAGTGATTAATATCTTCATTTTGTTAAATTTGGGTGCAAAGTTAATACTTTTTCCCGAAAAATTACTATCTTTGCAGAAAACTTAAAAGAATAAGTCTATGGGAAAGAAAAAAGGAGGCAGACGGTTAGGGAAGAAGCAGGTCAGCGAATTGCTGCAGAACCTCTTCCAGCATAATCCGAACGAGACATTTTCGTTCAAGCAGATATTCAAGGCACTTAAACTCGATACGCATCCGCTGAAGATGCTCGCCATCGATGTGATGGAGGAGATGGCATGGGATGACTTCCTTTCGAAAGTCAGTGATAACTCGTATCGCCTGAACCAGAAGACGCAGGTACAGGAAGGTACGTTCCGACGTAAGATGAATGGCAGAAACTCTTTCCTTCCCGATGATGGTGGAACACCAGTATTTGTCTCTGAGCGAAACTCGATGTCGGCGATGGATGGCGACAGAGTGAAGGTGTCGTACATGGCCCGACGCGACAAGCACATCAAAGAGGCCCAGGTCATCGAGATTGTGAAACGTGCCCACGATATGATTGTTGGTAAACTTCGAGTGGATAAGGAGTTTGCTTTCCTCGTTCCGCAGGATTCAACCTTCGTGCATGATATCATCATCCCCAAGCGGAAACTGAAGGGCGGTAAGACGGATGACAAGGCTGTGGTGAGAGTTATCCAATGGCCAGATGCTGAGCATAAGAATATCATCGGTTCCGTGGTGGATATCCTCGGAAAGACGGGTGAGAACAATGCTGAGATGCACGCCATCCTTGCACAGTATAATTTGCCCTATAAGTATCCGAAGAATGTGGAAGAGGCTGCCGAGAAGATTGATGCCGGCATCACCCCACAGGAGATTGCCCGTCGTGAGGACTTCCGTGATGTCTTTACCTGTACCATCGACCCGAAGGATGCCAAGGACTTCGACGATGCCCTCTCCATCCGAAGCCTTGACGGGGGCTTGTGGGAAGTGGGTGTGCATATCGCCGATGTCAGCCATTATGTCAAGGAAGGCTCCGTCATCGACAAAGAAGGCTACAACCGTGCTACGAGTATCTACCTCGTGGATCGTACCATCCCGATGTTGCCTGAACGTCTCTGTAACTTCATCTGTTCCCTGCGTCCTGATGAAGAGAAACTCTGTTATAGTGTTATCTTCGTGCTCGACGATGAGGCGAATGTCAAGAAGTGGCACCTGGCGCATACTGTCATCAAGAGCGACCGTCGCTATGCCTACGAGGAGGTGCAGCAGTTATTGGAGGACAATGGGGTGAAGGACGGCACAGGTGAACCAGCTCCTCCCGCTACGAAGAAGAATCCTTATAAGGGCGAGAATGCCGCAGAACTCATCAAACTCGATGCTCTCGCCAAGAAACTCCGTGCAGCCCGTTTCAAGAACGGCTCTGTGAAGTTCGACCGTGAAGAACTGCATTTCGACATCGACGAGACGGGCAAACCCGTGAAGGCTTATTTCAAGGTGTCGAAGGATGCCAACAAACTCATTGAGGAATTCATGTTGCTGGCAAATAAGACGGTGGCTGAGTCGGTAGGTCGCGTGAAGAAAGGGCAGAAGGCTAAGACACTGCCTTATCGTATCCACGACCAACCTGACCCCCAGAAACTGGAGAACCTGCGTCAGTTTGTGTCGAAGTTCGGCTATAAGGTGAAGACCAGCGGCACGAAGGGTGCCATCACCAAGTCGCTCAACACCCTGATGTCAGATGCTGAGGGTACTCGTGAACAGAACGCTATTGAGACAGTCGCCCTGCGTGCCATGATGAAAGCAAAGTATAGTGTGCATAACATCGGGCACTATGGCCTCGCCTTCGATTACTATACCCACTTTACTTCGCCTATCCGCCGTTATCCTGACATGATGGTGCACCGCCTGTTGACGAAATACCAGGATGGGGCACGTTCGGCCAATAAGGATAAGTACGAGGAGTATTGTGAGCACTGTAGCGACATGGAGCAGGTCTCGCAGAATGCCGAGCGGGATAGTATCAAATATAAGATGGTGGAGTTTATGGCCGACAAGATCGGCAATACCTACGATGCACATATCTCCGGTCTCACTTCCTATGGTATCTATGCCCAGATTGACGAGAACCACTGCGAGGGTATGATTCCCATCCGCGACCTTGGCAACGACTACTACGACTTCGACGAGAAGAATTTCGTGATGGTAGGTCGGCGTCATCATACGAAATACCAGTTGGGTGACCCCATCCGTATCCAGGTGGCCCGCGCCAATCTCGAGCGCAAACAACTTGACTTTACCCTGGCGGAATAGCGTTTTGTAAAGATTTTGGTCTTAACAAATATTAAATTCAAATATACGTCGATAAAATCAGCGTAAACGACGATTTTATTTGGAGTGTATTTGAATTTTTTATTACCTTTGTGCCGTCATAAAATATTTATCTAATTAAATAGGAATGTTAAGCCTAATTGATCAACGAACGCTAAACGTCACATTGAGCGAGATCTCCGGTCAGCGGAAATCAAAAAGAGAAATGGCTATTGAAGACATTTTCCTTGACAATGTGAGTTATGAGATAAGGACACCTCTAAATGCCATCATTGGGTTGAACGACCTGCTTAATGGTGTGGCTGGACAGCATATGGAAGAAGACGAGAAACTGATGCTGAAGGACCATATCCATAAAAATGCAGACCGTCTGTTGACGGTGATGGACGACATCCTCGACCTTTCGAAGATGGAAAAGGGTACGTCACCCCTGCACAAGACAGTTGTTAGCTTGATGGAGATTTGCTTCAAGGCCCGTGAAAGCGTGAAGTACCAAGTGCGTAGTGATGTCAAATTACTCCATGCGTATCCGAAAACTTTAAAAGACGTCAAGATATATACTGATGCAAAACGTTTAGAACAAGTGTTGCACAACTTCTTGGTGAATGCGTGCAGTCATACTTACAGCGGCACCATCACTATCCGGGTAAAGGAGTATGAAGACGCTGAGACGAAGCGGCCTATGCTTCAACTCCGTGTGGATGATACGGGTGTCGGTGTGCCTCAGGACCAGCGTGAACTCTTATTCCTGCCGTTCCGAAAATTGGATGGCGAGTCGGAAGGGTTAGGCATGGGTCTTGCCATCTGTAAACAAATAGCCAAGATGTTTGGCGGTAAAGCATACCTTGATCCATACTATGAGGGTGGCTCGAGTTTCGTATTCGAGATGCCGTTTGAAAAGGTGTGACTCGTGATGAGTCACACCTTATTTTTTCTAATAAAAACGAATTATATGTGAATTAGTAGGGCGTTTTCATATTTTTTTCCTACTTTTGCGGCCAAATGGCTATTCGTTACACGAAGAAAGAGGAGATTTGGAATGCTTCGTCACATGGCGGAGGCATCTTGCTAGGGGTGGTGATAGGTATCATCTTCCTGGTATGGTGCTTTCAGAGCGATAACAACTGGGCAAGGGTGGGGGTGATCCTCTATCTCTTCGGTATGCTCGGCTCATATATTGCCTCAACGCTCTATCATGCCCTACCGGCTTATGAACGTTATAATCCTGGCGGTATCCTAGGGCACCGTTCCAAATGGAAGGATCGGTTGCGCAAGTGGGACCATGCCGCCATCTACTGGCACATTGCAGGCTCGTATTCTCCGTTGACCTTGATTGCCCTCCGCGAACAGGGCTATTGGGGCTGGAGTCTCTTCTCCTTTGTGTGGCTCTGTGCCATTGCAGGAACCATTGTGAGTTTCGTCAAACTGAAAGAGCATTCGAATGTTGAGACTTTCTGTTTTATTGGCATGGGCTTGAGTATTCTCGTAGCCTTCAAACCGCTGATGGACTCTGTGTCGGCTGCTGCTGTCATCTGGCTTATTGCCGAGGGCGTCTGTTACATTACGGGTGCCGTGTTTTACAGCCTCAATAAGAAGAAGTACATGCATTCTGTGTTCCATTTCTTCGTGCTGGCAGGCAGCGTCTGTCATATCATTGCCGTGTGGGATGTGTTGGTGGAACAACTCTAAAAGGGAAAAAGTAAGGGAATTGTTTGGCAGTTTGTAGGATTTTGATTAATTTTGCACGCAAAATTTCAAAATAGTAAATCGTCAAATTGTAAATGACATGGCTTATACACGTATGACTGCCGCAGAGGCTGCGGCACTGATTAAGAATGGCGATCATATCGCCATGAGTGGTTTCACACCTGCTGGTGTGGCCAAGGCAACAACCAAAGAGTTAGCAAAGATTGCTGTGGCTGAGCACGAGGCTGGCCGCGAGTTCAAGGTGGCTATCTTCACAGGTGCCTCCACAGGACAGAGCACAGATGGTGACCTGGCCAATGCCCAGGCTATTCTTTATCGTGCTCCTTACACCACGAATCCCGATTTCCGCAAGCACGTGAACATGGGTGAGATTCCCTACAACGATCTGCATCTGAGTCACATGGCACAGGAACTGCGCTATGGCTTCTATGGTGATGTGGATTGGGCCATCCTCGAGGTGTGCGACATCGAAGAGGTGGGCAATGACTATCATGTCTATCTGACTGCCGCTGGTGGTATCTCCCCAACGGCTGCCCGTCTGGCCAAGAAGGTCATTCTGGAGTTGAACGCATTCCACAGCCCTGATGCAAAATATATCCACGACGTCTATGAGCCGTTGGATCCTCCCTACCGCAAGCCTATTCCCATCTTCAGCGTCAGTGACCGTATCGGTGTACCATACGTGTCGATTCCGAAGGAGAAAGTGGTGGGTGTTGTAGAGTGTAACATCCCTGATGAGGCCCGTGCTTTCAAGGACAGCGATCCTGTAACGGATAAGATTGGTTTCCTGACTGCTGAATTCCTGGTGGATGAGTTGCACAAGGGACGTATCCCCAAAGAGTTCCTGCCGTTGCAGAGTGGTGTGGGTTCTACTGCCAATGCGATCCTCGGTGCGCTGGGTGAAGACAAGCATGTGCCCGACTTCAATATCTATACCGAAGTGTTGCAGGATGCCGTCGTCGGCAT
This sequence comes from Prevotella sp., assembly GCA_017965725.1. Lineage (GTDB taxonomy): Bacteria > Bacteroidota > Bacteroidia > Bacteroidales > Bacteroidaceae > Prevotella. Next base: position 7,745 of record JAGCPK010000054.1, on the reverse strand, counting down.
GATGATGAATGGTCGTGTCAAGGATGCCAGTGCTTGTTCGCTGACCGTTTCTAACGACTGTCTGAAGCAGGTCTATGACAATATGGACTACTTCAAGGATCACCTGACGCTGCGTCAGAGTGAGATCTCTAATCATCCTGCTGTCATCCGTCGTCTGGGTGTCATCGCCATCAATACCGCCATCGAGGTGGATATCTACGGAAATGCCAACTCCACCCATATCAGCGGTACGAAGATGATGAATGGTATTGGCGGTTCTGGCGACTTCATCCGCAATGCTTACCTGAGTATCTTTACTTGTCCGTCAGTGGCTAAGGGTGGTTGCATCAGCAGTATCGTTCCTTTCGTCACTCACCAAGATTCTTCGGAGCATGATGTGAATGTCATTGTGACGGAGCAGGGTGTCGCCGACTTGCGTGGCAAGAGCCCGATGCAGCGTGCTCAGACCATCATCGAGAACTGCGCACATCCCGACTATAAGCAGTTGTTGTGGGATTACCTGAAACTGGGAACAGGTGGTCATACCCATCACTGTCTCACCGCCGCCTTTGCCATGCACGACACGCTGGCTCGCAAGGGCGACATGAAACTGACGGATTTCGCTGAATACGTGAAATAAATGGAATCAAAACTGGTTATTTACAATACCCTGACGCGGCAGAAGGAACGCTTCGAGCCGTTGCACGCCCCCAATGTGGGCATGTATGTGTGTGGTCCTACGGTCTATGGTGACCCCCATCTGGGGCATGCCCGTCCAGCCATCACGTTCGACTTGGTGTTCCGCTATCTGAAGCACTTAGGATATAAGGTAAGATATGTGCGTAACATCACGGATGTGGGCCATCTGGAACATGATGCCGACGAGGGTGAAGACAAGATTGCCAAGAAGGCCCGCGTGGAACAGTTGGAGCCGATGGAAATTGCGCAGTACTATACCAACCGCTACCATCAGGCGATGGATGCACTGAATGTGCTGCGTCCATCTATTGAGCCCCATGCCACGGGTCATATCATCGAACAGCAGCAACTGGTGCAGCAGATCCTCGACAATGGCTTTGCCTACGAGAGTAACGGCAGCATCTACTTCGATATCGAGGCGTATAACAAGAAGTTTAAGTATGGTATCCTGTCTGGCCGTTCGTTGGAGAACATCAAGGATGAGAGTCGCGAACTGGCTGGTGTTGGTGAGAAACGTAATCAGGCCGATTTCGCTCTGTGGAAAAAGGCCCAGCCCGAACATATCATGCGCTGGCCCTCACCCTGGAGCAACGGTTTCCCTGGCTGGCACTGTGAGTGTACGGCGATGGGCAGAAAGTACTTAGGTGAGGAGTTTGACATCCACGGTGGCGGCATGGACCTTGTGTTCCCCCATCACGAGTGCGAGATTGCCCAGGCTCAGGCTTCGCTGGGTCACCCCGCTGTGAAATACTGGATGCACAACAATATGCTGACCATCAACGGCCAGAAGATGGGTAAGTCATACAATAACTTCATCACGCTGGAACAGTTCTTCACGGGCAACCATCCGTTGCTGGAAAAGGCCTATGCGCCGATGACCATTCGCTTCTTTGTGCTATCGGCACATTATCGTGGTACCGTCGATTTCTCGAACGAGGCTTTGGTGGCTGCAGAAAAGGGATTGGAAAAGCTGTTGAACGCCATCAACGATCTGGAGCGCGTTCAGGCTTCTGCTGAATGCGATGCTGAGACCAAGAAGGTTGTGACGAGTCTGCGACAGAAGTGCTACGATGCGATGAACGACGACTTCGCCACTCCACAGGTCATCAGCAACCTCTTTGAGGCTTGCACTGTTATCAATAAACTCGTTGACCACAAGGCAACCATCTGTGCTGACTGCCTGAAAGAACTGAAGGAGGTGATGTGTCTCTTTACCTTCGACATTCTCGGGTTGAAAGCAGACAACTCTGGTTCGAACGATGCCCGTGAGGAGGCTTTTGGCAAGGTGGTCGATATGGTGCTCGAACTACGTGCCAAGGCCAAGGCTGACAAGGACTGGGCTACCAGCGATAAGATCCGCGACGAACTCGCCGCTGCCGGCTTTGAGGTCAAGGACACCAAAGATGGTGTCACTTGGAAACTGAATAAATGATAATTGAAAAGTGAATAGAAAGCCTACGGGAGACCGTAGGCTTTTTTTGTCATCTCTACGGCAACGGTTTTTGACCTGAAGTCTTCAAAAGATATGTATTCCAGTCCGCCGTAGGGTCTGTCAGTACCCCACGAGTTCTTCATGATGAAATACTTCTTGCCTTCATCATCGTGTGCGATACCAACGATAGCCATACCGTGGCCTTTGTCCTCCCAGCACACCCCGTGATGCTGGCGTACGGCACGTTCCGTCTTAACAATCAACGAGTCCATCGGGATGTTTAGATAGACATCATGCAGCCAGTTGTCGGGTACTTCCAGTTCCGACTCCTCATAATAGGGCTTGCTTTTGTTGCACATCAGTTGCAGATACTCCCCGGGCGCGCAGACACTGCGGGCAAACTCCTGTGGGGTGTATTCAGCCCCATACATAAAAACATAGCGTGGGGCAGGTGTATCGATGGAGCGCATGGCATCGTAGCCCACGATACCATATTTCTCTATCAGTCGTATCAAGGTGGCGCACTCGCCTCGTTTACTCTTGGGCGCATCTGGTTCCTGTTCCATCATCTTTTCTATATAATAAGGTGAGAGGTTCACAGAGTCGCCCCATGCCAGATGCTCTGTCTCGATGGCAGCCAGCATGGCGTATATCCAACAGGTCTCACTGTCGCCCTGGTCCTTGATGGGTGTCATGCGGTTCAGCACTTCATTAGTAAAGTGCTTTGGCTCCTTTTGGACACAGCCGATGAGTAACATCAGGCAAATCAGAATACTTAGTTTCTTCATTTTGTCAATAACCCTTGTTTTGGATACAATTATGATTCATGTCCAGATAGTCGCCGGGAATGGGGAAGACGGTGGTATGTCCGTCACTCTCATCAACAGGACTCTCATATTCGTCGCCTTCAAACAGACTCTTGTATTTCCTGAAGCGGATCATGTCCTGTCGGCGCCAACCTTCCCAGCAGAGTTCCATCAGTCGTTCATCGAGCAGTGTCTCTGGGGTCAACTCGCGATCATCCTCTATATCATTGCTGCGTCTGCGTACGGCATTGAAATCATCCTGTCCGTTTTCTCCGTTACGCATTTTGGCCTCCGCACGCATCAGTAGCACGTCGGCATAGCGGAAGAGCACGATGTCGTTATCCATCAGTTTGCCGTCGTTGGTCGCATTCTTGTCAACATTGTATTTCTTCATGCGGGCACCGGCGGTCTCTACGTAGAAACTGCCACTGAGATCTAACTTCACTTCCTCAGGATAGTAAGTAAAGATATCACCTGTACGGTCTAAGACGGGATTATAGTCAGCGTTATAGACTTCCCCTCCCCAGTAGTTATAGGTAAAGCGGGGGTCTTCTTTCTCAGTGAAGTATCCGAAGACGCGGAGTGTGTTCAGGGTGGCACATGAACCGTTTTCCCCTCCGAAGCCATAGGCGGCGGCATGTCGGTAATGCCAGGAGCGGAAGAGGTTTTGCTGCTGGTTGCTGTAGAGATCCTTGTCCATGGGTATCACCCAGATGTTTTCCGTGGAGTTCTCATTACGCACCGCAAAGTTATCGGGATAATAGCTTTCGAGTTGATATTCGCCATAATTCAAGAGATCGCATAAAAGGATGGTTGCTTCCCATGCATTGTAAGTACCTTCGTATATATGGAACATGATATTTTTTCCATCAGGATAGTCTTGGTCTGTCCAGTCGTTGTCGGCGTAAATCTCGGCATTGAGTGTGAGTTTGGCCAGGACGAATATGGCGACGTCGTAGGTCACCCTTCCATAGTATTCGTCATGTTTCGTGCTTTTGTACATGGGTAGGTAAGAGCATGCTTCCATGAGTTCATTGAAGACAAATTCGAGAACGTCGCTGCGCTGTGATTGTGTGACCTGATTCATTGACACCTCCGTGGATTCGACGATTGGAACGGCACCAAAGAGATCCATGAGATACCAGTAATAGATGGCTCTCAAGGCGCGAACCTCAGCCGTGTATTGCAGATAGGTGGTGTTGGTGAGCATGTCTTTGTGGCTTTCAAGTTTCTCAAGTGAGCGGTTGCATTGTGTGACCACCTTATAGAGATAGAACCAGGCGTTAGCCACGACATCGTGACCAGGTGTCCAACTGTGTTTATACATCTGTTCCCACAGACCGTCATCATACCAGTCGCCGCCACGGATAGGCAGTATCGCTTCGTCGCTGCCAAAGGTCTGTAGGTCATAGACACCTCTACAGGTGCCCTGCAGCCCTTGTCCGTCTTCCGAGCCGCCTATATAATTATATAAGGTGGCTACTGTGTTCAGGTAGATGGCTTGTGGGGTTTTGTAGGCTTCTTCTTCAGGTATCTGGTCGCGTGGTTCCTCGTCGAGTGAACAGGCACTTAAGACGATGGTACCGATGCAGCAGACGAGACAATAGTAGAATGGAGTTAGTTTTGTCATCATGTTTAGAATTTAATGCTTAAACTGAAAGTGTAACTGCGATAGACGGGCATGGTGTTCTTGTCGTCAATGCCCAGGGTACCATCGATAACACTGGAGTTGATCATTGGCGTGAGTCCACTGTAACTGGTGATGGTGGCGAGGTTGTTCACTGAGGCTGACACCCTGAGGCTCTGGATGAATCTGGAGCGCAGGGGTACGTTCCACCCGATGGTGACATAATCGATGTTCACATAGTCGCCTCGTTCTAGCCAGTAGTCGCTGATGGTCTGATCCTGAATGTTCATTTCCGGAGCACTTTCCATGACGTTGTAGTTGGGCAGTGAGAGCATATTCATATAGGTGAGTGCCGAACCGTTGTAAATCTTATGTCCGAAGGCACCGTTGATCTGCATCGTGACATCCCACTGCCGGTAACGGAAGGCGATGTTCGATCCCATCCTGGCCTTTGGTGTGGCTTGTCCGCAGATATAACTCTCGTCGGTGATGTCATACTCTTTGGAGCCGTCAGGATACTCGATGAGTCCTTTGCAGTGTGGCAGGATAAACACGCCGAGCGTCTCTCCGACAGCCTGCCAGGTGACGTGACTGGGGCCGTTGATGCCTGGTCCCCAGAGTGTGGCAATGGGTTTCCGCTGAGGTGCTGTCAGATATTGTCCGTTGTAGTCACCGTCAAGGGTCAGGAGTTTATTGCGCTCAAAACTCCAGTTCATGTTAATGGAGATTTCCATGTCCTTGGTTCGGAGTGGGGTTATGCCAAAGCCGATCTCCAGTCCACTGTTCTGCATCGAACCGAGGTTGGCCAGCAGTTGGTTGTAGATGAAGGGTGGCACAGGTACAGTATATTCGTAGAGCATGTCGGTAGTCTTCGACTTGTAATAGTCCACGCTTATGGCGAAGCGACCGTCCCACAGCGACAGGTCAAAGCCTGCGTTGAAGGTCTTCTTTACCTCCCATTTCAGATCGGGGTTAGCATTGCGGGCAGCACTCAGGACGGTGGCCGTGGAGCCGTTGACAGGCACGATGCCCACAGGCTGCATGAGTTGCATGGAGTTGTAGGAGTCGATACCTCCCTGATTGCCAGAGAGTCCGTAGCCGATACGCAGTTTGGCTTTGTTGATGACCTTCAGGCCTTTCATCCATTTCTCCTCACTGATGACCCATGCGCCACTGACGGAGGGGAAGAATCCCCAGCGGTGGTTCTTACCGAATTTCGAGGAGGCATCGGCACGGGCATTGGCAGTCAAGGTATATCTCTCTGCGAAGGAGTACTGGGCACGGAAGAGAAACGACTCCATGTGCGACTCCATGAAATAGGAGTCAGTACCTTTCCAGGGCCGTGTGGCACCTGCCGACAACTTGTCATAGCCGAAAGCATCCGTTGAGAAGCCAGTGGTGGTGGCATAGAATCCCTTCTCCCTCTCGTGCGACGATTCTACCAGCCCCAGGAGACTCAGCGCATGTTGCTGGATGTTGAGCGAGTAGTCGAGTGAGAGGTTCCCCAGCATCTCCACGCGTTTGCTGTCGCCCCTGTAGGCTTCACCGTGGCTCCAGACGAAAGTGGGGTAGTAGTGGGCATTGCCTATCGAGGCGTAAGAGTAGGAGCCGAAACCTTTGAGTTTCAGGTTCTTTGCCAGATTGACGACGGCATTCATGTGTATGTTGAAGTGGCTGTAGGTCTCATCGTTCTGCATGGCCAGCAGCGAGTTGGGGTTGTTGCACCAGATGGCCTCAGGCACCTGATCGTAACTGCCGTCAGCGTTGGCACCGTCAGGGTAGGTGGGATTGAACACCTCTGCCGAGAAAAGCAACTTCTGCTTGAAGGGAAGCACGTCATTCTCCTGTAGCGACCCCACCATGCCGAGATCGACGGTCAGATGGTCGTCGAAGGCCTTCTGGCTGATGTCGAGTTTGGCGATGTAGTTCTTGTAGTTGTTGTTGCGAAGGATCGTACGGTGGTCCATCATGCCGATGGAGGCACGGTAGTTGGCACTCTCAGAACCACCGCCAAAGGCGATGTGGTGGTTCTGTACGAAACCTGTCCTGTCGATGCTTCTGGTGAAGTCGGTGTCAGATCCCTTGTTGATATAGTTCAATCCCAGGGCGTCGGCAGCCTTCATGAACTGCGAGGCGTTGAGCATGTCGATGCGTTTATAGACAGACTCGAAGCCGACGGTACCGTCGTAGGATATCTGGAAAGCCTGACTTCGTCCTTTCTTGGTGGTGACGGCGATGACACCTGCAGCCCCTCTCGACCCGTATTGTGCCGTCTCGGAGGCATCCTTCAGGATGGTGAAGTTCTCAATGTCGGCAGGATAGATGGTGGAGAGTGTCACCAAGTCGGCAGTCACACCGTCGATGATGACCAATGGGTCGTTGTCACCAGTGAGTGAGGTGTTTCCTCTGACGCGTACAGCCGACACCATCGCCTCCTGATTGCCACTTGAACTCACCTGCACACCGGCAGCCTGACCGCTCAGCGCGTCGAGCGACGAGGTCATCAGACCTTTGTTCATGTGTTTCTCCGTCACCTGGTCGATAGCACCAGCCACCGTGTTCTGGTTACCGTCGGAGTAGCCGATACGCACGGAAGCGGTGGTGGTGTCCCTGATGGCGGTCTGTGCGCTGGCCGACAGGACCAGCGTCGCCATGAGTGTCATTGCCAAGTATCTCTTTGTCATTTGCAATAAAGTTTATGTCCTTGTGGCTGCAAAGATAACAAAAAAAATGAATAGTGAATAGTGAAAAGTGAAAAAATTGCACTATCTTTGCAACCGAAATGAAGATACAGGACTTTGAAATCATGGCACCTGTGGGCTCGCGCGAGTCGTTGGCTGCTGCCATTCAGGCAGGGGCAGACAGCATCTACTTTGGTATCGAGAAACTGAACATGCGGGCGCATTCCGCCTCTACATTCACCATCGACGATTTGAAGGAGATGGCCCAGACGTGCAGTGAGCACGGTATCAAGAGTTACCTCACAGTCAACACCATCATCTATGGCGAGGACATCCCCCTGATGCACCAGATCATCGATGCGGCCCGCGAGGCAGGCATCTCTGCCGTCATCGCCTCTGATGTGGCGGTGATGACCTATTGTAATAAGGTGGGACAGGAAGTGCATCTGAGTACTCAATTGAATATCTCCAACATTGAGGCCCTGCGGTTCTATGCCCAGTTTGCCGACGTGGTGGTGCTG